>JAHDGT010000330.1 GCA_020631675.1 Bacteroidota bacterium | reverse complement strand
AAGCATCTAATTGTGAGGTGGTTAAGGGAGGCCCACGTAAGGGCTTCCCTTTTTTCGTTATAAAACAGAAAAACCCGTAGTGAAAATCTTTTTCACTACGGGTTTTTTATCTTATCTCTCGAATCTCAAATCTCGAGTCTGAATTTTAAGAGATTACTTATCTTCCTCAACTTCTACGTACTCCGCATCTTCCACATTCTCATTAGCAGATGCATCATCGCCGCCAGCATTGGCATCAGGACCACCAGCACCTGGCTGCTGTGCTTGAGCTTGTTGCTGCGCTTGGTAAATCTCTTGGCTTGCTGCTTGCCATGCTTGGTTTAAAGCTTCCGTAGCCTTATCAATACCATCAATGTCTTGATTCGCATGAGCAGCTTTCAGATCCGTTAAAGCAGATTCAATAGGTGGCTTCAAACCATCAGAGATCTTATCACCGTACTCTTTCAATTGCTTCTCCGTTTGGAAAATCATAGAGTCAGCTTGGTTGATCTTCTCAATGCGCTCCTTCAACTCCTTATCCGCTTCTTCATTCGCTTTCGCTTCCGCCTTCATCTTTTCGATCTCTTCAGAACTTAAGCCTGTAGATGCCTCAATGCGAATGCTCTGCTCTTTACCAGTACCCTTATCTTTTGCCGAAACGCTCATGATACCATTCGCATCCACATCAAAAGTCACCTCGATCTGAGGAACACCACGTGGTGCTGGTGGAATACCATCTAAGATAAAGCGACCGATCGTACGGTTGTCTTTAGCCATAGAACGCTCCCCTTGCAAAACATGGATCTCAACCTGAGGCTGATTGTCAGCCGCCGTAGAGAAGACCTGCGATTTCTTAGAAGGAATCGTCGTATTAGAATCGATCAATGAAGTGAACATACCACCTAAGGTCTCAATACCTAAAGATAATGGCGTAACATCCAATAAAAGAACGTCTTTCACATCACCACTCAATACACCACCCTGAATAGCCGCACCAATAGCAACTACTTCATCCGGGTTCACACTACGGTTAGGCTTCTTGCCGAAGAACTGCTCAACGGCAACTTGGATCTTTGGAATACGAGTAGAACCACCTACCAAGATCACTTCATCAATATCATTTGCCGTATAACCCGCATCTTTCAATGCTTGGCGACAAGGTGCCAAAGTGCGCTCAACTAACTTATCCGCTAATTGCTCGAACTTCGCACGGCTCAATTTCTTCACCAAGTGCTTAGGCATACCGTCAACCGCCGTGATATAAGGCAAGTTGATCTCTGTTTCCTGACTGCCAGACAACTCGATCTTCGCTTTTTCAGCCGCTTCTTTCAAACGCTGTAAAGCCATCGCGTCCTTACGCAAGTCAATGCCATTCTCGTTTTTGAACTCATCAGCCAACCAATCGATCAAAATCTGATCAAAATCATCACCACCTAAGTGGGTATCTCCATTAGTCGACTTCACCTCAAATACACCATCACCTAATTCAAGGATGGAAATATCAAATGTACCACCACCTAAATCGTAAACAGCGATTTTCTGCTCGACATCCTGCTTGTCCATACCATAAGCCAATGATGCCGCTGTAGGCTCATTGATGATACGACGAACCTTCAAACCAGCGATCTCACCCGCTTCTTTTGTCGCCTGACGCTGGGCGTCATTAAAGTAAGCCGGCACAGTAACTACTGCTTCAGTAACTTCATGACCTAAGTAATCTTCAGCCGTTTTCTTCATTTTCTGCAATACCATAGCAGAAATTTCCTGTGGGCTATACAAACGCCCATTGATATCCACACGTACCGTGTCGTTATCGCCTTTCACTACTTTATAAGGTACTTTTTCACCCTCGCCCTTGGCTTGGTCATAACGTATACCCATGAAACGCTTAATAGACTGAATGGTGTTGTACGGGTTCGTGATCGCCTGACGTTTAGCCGAATCACCGATCTTGCGCTCACCATTATCCAAAAAAGCAACAATAGAAGGCGTTGTACGCTTACCCTCGCTATTAGGAATAACTACAGGCTCATTACCTTCCATCACACTCACACAAGAGTTCGTCGTTCCTAAATCGATACCTATGATTTTACTCATACTGGTCAAAAATATTTATGTATTATTGTATTAATTGCTACTGAGCAAGATGCATCAATGAAAAATCCTGATTAATGCACAGTCAATTCTAATCAATACCCATACCATCCCCCTTTTGCTGCCAATTTGACGCCCTTTAAGCACCATCTACCATCAAGCCGCCATTTTAAGCTGCCATTTTGTAAAATATCCTCCATAATGATGGACAATTGGGCATATTAATGTGCTGATATGCTGATTTGAGAATGTCAGCGCCCTTAATACCACTGCTATCCCTTGCGTGCGTCATCGGCCACTTTAATACCTATAATTATTTTTAAAACTTTGCTCAAAAGACTCAGACGTCACACTAGGAAGGAAATCAATAATATCTGCTAAGTAAGCATTCGCGGAATCGTATAAATAATTTTGAAGTAAAGGTTTTCGCAATAGAAATTGCCGCACTAAAGGACTAATCGCATCTGTATAGGCAAAAACAAGCAAGTCGTATTTGGGTGCATGGCAATAAATACCCCAACTAGTACTATTATCCGAAAGTCCAAAGGCACCCGCCAATACAAAAGCTGGGTAATTCGAAATGTCGAATAGGGAAACAGTATCCCCTCCTTTCATATCATGTTGCCAGTTGGATAAACCTATTGCTTTAGCAGTCGCATGCTCATCAACCACGACATATTGACTTGAGTCATCCCAACTAAAAAAAACTAAGCCATTGTCATCAGCTGATATAGCAGCGGATAGTTTTACTAACTGCAAGAGAAAGTGATCCGCACAAGTCTCTAATAACACATCTGAATGAAAAAATGCGAATCGCTCTATACCCTTTCGGAAAACCAAGTCAGGAAACTGCTTATCCCGATCAAAAACCATAACCAACAACTAGATTCATTAATTCATCATACCTGCCCTCAGCAATCAATCATGATGATAAGGCTCATTATTCAAAATAGTATAAGCCCGGTATAACTGTTCCAAAAACACCAATCGTACCAACTGATGAGAAAAAGTCATTTTAGATAAAGATAATTTGGACTGTGCCCGTGCGTATACCGCATCACTAAACCCATAAGCACCGCCAACAACTATTACTACTCGTTTCCAACTATTCAATTGCAAACGTTCTATCTGCGCGGCGAAACCCCGTGAATCAAATGTTTTGCCGTTTTCATCCAGCAGCCAAACAAAATCTTTAGCGTCTATCTGTTTTAAGATGTTCTCCCCTTCTTTCTGTTTGATGGTAGCAGCGTTCATATGCTTGGTATTCTTGAGCTCAGGCAGTATGATCGTATCGAATTTGGTGTAGTGTTTCAGCCTCTTTTCATAGATGGCCATCCCTTCTTTTAGGTAAGCTGCATCGGTTTTTCCGCACAACAGGAAACTGATTCGCATAATTTTAGGTTGATTATAACAGAAGGCAGAAAATCAGAAAAAGTATGCTCTTCTTTAACTATATTTACTAGAGGTAGATGAGGAGACAAAACTACCTTTCTAACGTTCAAAGATAGTGACTATGGGACTTAGCTTCATTCTTCTTATGATTGTTCTCGGTCTATTGCTCATCGCTGTTGAGTTCTTTTTGATGCCAGGTACACTGGTGGCTGCTGTCACTGGTATGATACTATTGGTTTCTGGTGTTGTAATGGGCTTTAGCACGACACCTTATGGACTGGAATTGTTGGCAGCATCTTCGGTCGTGACCATTGCCCTATTGGCGGGCGGATATCGTACACTGGGTGCTAAAGGAGTATCTCTTGATAGTGCTTTAGATGGTAAAGTCAATGAGCTGAACGAGGAAGAACGCCAAAACATTAAGACAGGGGACATGGGTATTGCTTTTGGCGATATCAAACCTACTGGAAAAGCGATCATCAATGGCATCATGTACGCTGTTTATTCGCAGGGCGGCTTTATCGACGATAAAGCCAATATCACAGTGGTGAGTGTTGCTTCTAATAAGGTGACCGTCAAAATCGCCTGATTGATGCCATGAGCCTCCTATAACTGAAATACAAAACAAACTATTCATAAATGGAAATCATCTTTTTGCTGGTCATCGGTATTATACTGATGCTCGTTTTCTTCTACTACATTCCGGTAGGTTTGTGGATCTCGGCAAGAGTGTCGGGGGTTAAAATTTCATTGATCCAATTGGTGTTGATGCGCTTACGTCGTGTGCCGCCTTCTGTGATCGTTAATGCTTTGATCAATGCCACTAAAGCGGGTCTGATCAGAAATCGTAGAGGTCTTGAAGCCAGAGGCTTAACTGAGCAAGAGATTCTTCGTGAGTTAGACCGCCAGCCCAGCCGTGATAAATTGGAGGCACACTACCTCGCTGGTGGTAATGTACCCTTAGTGATCAACGCCTTGATCTCGGCGGATAAAGCGAATATCGACCTTGATTTTAAAGCGGCAACAGCCATTGACCTTGCTGGTCGTGATGTATTTGATGCGGTACAAACATCGGTAAACCCAAAGGTGATCAATACGCCTCCCGTAGCGGCGATGGCGAAAGACGGTATTCAGCTGATCGCTAAAGCAAGGGTGACGGTACGTGCCAACATCAAGCAGTTAGTGGGTGGTGCTGGTGAAGACACCATCATTGCTCGTGTGGGTGAGGGTATTGTAAGTTCTATCGGTTCTACACCTACCCACTCTAAAGTATTAGAGAACCCGGATTCTATCTCCAAGCTGGTATTAGCAAAAGGTCTGGATGCAGGTACTGCCTACGAGATCCTCTCCATTGATATCGCGGATGTGGATGTTGGTAAGAACATCGGTGCAGGTCTACAGATCGAGCAGGCAGAAGCAGATAAGAACATCGCACAGGCGATGGCAGAGAAACGTAGAGCCATGGCGATCGCCCAAGAGCAAGAGATGAAAGCGAAAGCTGAAGAAGCTCGTGCGAATGTGATACAAGCGGAATCTGAAATTCCACTGGCTATTTCCGAAGCTTTCCGCAAGGGGAATATGGGTATTATGGACTATTACCAATACAAGAACATCAAGGCGGATACGGATATGAGAGACTCTATCTCTAAGTCGACAGACCCTGATTTCGGTAAGGATGATAAGACCATCAGCTAGTCAAGATGGATGCTTGCCGACTAAGAAATTAGCAAACAATTTGTCAATAAGCTTTTAGGATAGCGGGCAAGTGCTTATCTTTGCATCCCGTTAGCAAATATGCTTATCGACGGTCCCATAGCTCAACTGGATAGAGCACTTGACTACGAATCAAGAGGTTAGAGGTTCGACTCCTCTTGGGATCACCTTA
>JAHDGT010000329.1 GCA_020631675.1 Bacteroidota bacterium | reverse complement strand
CGCCGCCAAACAGGGCGCATTCAGCGGCTTCATTACCACTCCTATCCCTTGCGCAAGCAACCCGATTAATGTCTTAGCTTTGTAGCATAAAACTCAACTAACCTATTTCCGTGCATAGTTTATTACAAGATTTTCTAAGCCCAGTAAATGTCGACCTGATCGCGAACGGATACGAATACCTGCCCAATCAATGGGGCACTCGCATAGGTATTCACAATTCTACCGAAGAGCTTCCTGATATGCTCGGTGTGAAAATCGCTATCATCGGTGTTGAAGAAGATAGAAAGCGTACAGACGACCTTCCTGGTTGTGCCCACGCCCCCAATGCCATTCGCCGACAGCTTTATAAAATGCAGGTCTGGCAAGACAATTTTAAGGTGGTCGACTTGGGTAATATCAAAAGTGGAGAAAGTCAATCAGATACTTTTTTCGCTATTGAAAAAGTTGTTCGCATCCTTCTTAATGACAAGATCACCCCTATTATTTTAGGAGGTACCCACGATCTAAGCTATGGTCAGTTCATGGGACATGGCAAAGACGGACGATTGGTCAATGCTGTGGTGTTCGATGAAACGATAGACTTGTTTTTATCAGAAGAGGAAATCGCGGCAGAGAGCTTCTTGTATAAAATGCTTACGCAACGTAGTAGCCTATTTAATTTCTCTCATATTGGTCACCAAAGATACCTGGTAGACCCCCGCATGGTTTCTACCCTCGAAGAGCTTCACTTTGAATGCTACGGACTAGGTGAGCTAAAACCAAAGGTCGCCGAAGTAGAGCCAATCATTAGAAACGCACATCTCGTCTCCTTTGACATGTCGGCTATTTGCCACCGAGACGCCCCGGGCGTAGATAATGGCACCCCGAATGGCTTCGGAGGGGACGACGCCTGCCGAATTGCCCGATATGCGGGTGTAAGTGACCATGTACGCTCTTTCGGCATTTATCAGTACAATCCTTATCTCGACCAGAGAGAGCAAACAGCCATGCTTATTTCGCAAATGGTCTGGTATTTTGTAGATGGCTTCTTCAAACGTCGCCATGACCTGCCAGAACTGGATGAGCGAGGCTTTTTAAAATACATCGTCAATTTCCGTACGAACGACCATACCATCGAGTTCGTTAAAAGTAAAAAAAGCGATCGTTGGTGGATGAAAGTACCTGTGCTGACCAATGGCGAAGAGATCGGAGAACAACTCATTCCATGCTCTTATGGAGATTATGAAATGGCTGCTAAAAAAGAAGAGATCCCCGATCGCTGGATGAAAGCTTACCATCGTTTTTGTGATTTGTGAAAAAACATCTCTAACGTATGTTTCAGGATCAGGTAATATGGATAACAGGCGCCTCTAGTGGTATAGGGGAAGCACTAGCTATAGCTTTCGCCAAGCAGGGTGCGAAACTTATTTTATCGGCCAGAAGAAAAAATGAACTGGAACGGGTGAAATCGGCTTGCGGTCTACCTACTGATCAAGTATTGGTACTGCCTTTGGATCTATTGGAACAAGCAAAAATGCCAGAAAAGGCATCTTTTGCTTTACAGCAGTTCGGGCATATAGATATATTGATTAATAATGGAGGCATTAGCCAACGCTCACTGGCCGTGAATACAAGCTTGGATGTTGACCGACGTATTTTAGAAGTAGATTATTTGGGCACTGTGGCATTAACAAAAGCACTCCTGCCTCATTTCATTGCTCGTCAAAAAGGCAAAGTTGTCGTAATTAGTAGTTTAGTCGGTAAATTCGGAACCCCCTATAGAAGTTCTTATTCGGCAGCAAAACACGCACTCCACGGTTTTTTTGATTCCTTACGAGCTGAGTTGGATGAGCACAGTATCGATATTCAAATCATTTGCCCCGGCTTTATTCATACAGAGGTGTCTAAAAATGCCCTGACCGGAGATGGTACCCCACTTCAAAAAATGGATAAAGCGACAAGTAGCGGTATGCCGCCCGAACGTTTTGCGAAGAAAGCAATTCAAGCCATTTACAGAGGAACACCTGAAACTTATATCGGAGGCAAAGAGCGTATTGGAGTATATGTTAAACGCTTTTTCCCTGCTATATTCCGACGAATGATCGTAAGAGCCAAAGTCCGTTAAGATGATTTTCAGTAGCCTAAAAAAAAGTTTCAAATACTTGTGGATTGGCTTTGTTGGCGCAATAGGTTTCTTGGGTCCCCCACTTAGTGCTCAAAATGCTTCCTCTGGCTTTCAACTTAGAGATGTTTTTGCCAATCAAGCTTGGTATGCACAAGGTGGATTATCATTCGCTTTTGGAACCCATGTTAATAGAATTGGATTACGAGTGCAAATAGCCTGCGCTTTTGATTATGGGCAATTTAATGCGCAATGGGCATTTCACAGAGCCTTTAAAGACCTTGGCCCGGATAAAGCCAGATGGGAAAATCAATTGGCTTTAGGCGGAGTAGCTGCATTAGGGAAACAAAGACGATCATTAGCGACTCAAGGAGAAGAGGTGGATTTTAGAGCCAATCACTTTTATGCACCGATAACAGATGAGGGGCGGCGTCAGTACGCCGTCGGATATGCTTACATTTGGTATAGAGATAAGATCCGAACCAGCCAAAATAGTGGAGCCTTCAGCTTTAGAGCAGCTGATTTTCATTTGATTTTAGAAAATGACCTTTTTGCGGGTAGAGGAAGTGATAAATTTAGAACGGGCGCGTTTTTAGTTGCCTACCAATACGAAGAGTATCAGTTTGCTCTGAATGCCACATTGTATACGGGTAATCCTAAAGCAAAGGGGAAGCAAAGAATTAAGAATACCGATTATCCTTCACGCTTTGGCTATTTTTCTTACGGGCATAGTGAGTATGCGAGTTGTTCTCACGGCTTCTTCAGTGCTCAGGTCCGTTACAATGGACCATATCGCCAGACGGTCGGAATGAACATTGGTCTTGATGCAGAAAAGGTGCGACATGCACTCCAAAACAAACTTATACACGATATGCCGATCGTGCCCAAGAGCTGGAATAAAGCAGAAAACCCACATGTTCCTATGATAGCCGAAGATGGTAGTCCTTACTTATTTAAAGAAGGGCAGCGGATAAAAAAGCCATCCCCATTCTTAACGCTCTATTTGAATCCTAGCATGTTTTATTGATTCCTATGGAAAGAGGTGTAAAAGCAAAAAGGCGATGTGGTTAGAACCACATCGCCTTTTTGCTTTTACACACTATGCTTCGCTATAATCGCGAAACAAGTAAATGTCTTATTAATACTTCTTTTTGCCTTTAGCAGGCTGCTGCATACCGTCAGGGCTACCGACGCGAATCATCGCACAACGGAAACCTAACCAGCTTGCTGCTTGGTCTTCATCCATATAACGACGAGTACCCGGAGATAAGAAATAAGCAACATCTTTCCAAGAGCCACCTTTAACTACGTGTGACTTGTCAGAGATTAAAGTTGTCTTCTGATCATACTCAGACAAAGACATTTCGTCACCATCACGGTAGTTGATCACATTCGCTTTACGGAAGTTCTGACGCTTACCAACTTCATCTTCTGTCAACTCACGTACTTTCAAACGACCTAAGCTATCCTTTGGTGCGATACGACCTTCTTCATCACGCTCCTTAACGGTGAAGATGTTACCACGGAAAGCATTGAAATCATTCGCATCAGTACTGGTCATTGGACGATAAACATCTAAACACCACTCACTAACGTTACCAGCCATATTGTAAAGACCGAAGTCATTAGGAACATAGCTACCTACTTTTGCGGTAATTTCCGCATTATCATTCAAGTTACCAGCAATACCCATGTAGTCACCACGACCACGCTTAAAGTTTGCTTGCATGTCACCATGCCATTTCCCATGCTCCTGTGTACGTAAGGAAGCACCTTTCCAAGGATAGATCTTACGGTCAGTGAAACGTTCTTCACCTCCCTCTGCGATAATACCCAAAGCAGCATATTCCCACTCTGCCTCGGTTGGCAAGCGGTAGTCTGGCTGTAAAACTCCGTCATCAAAACGAATGCGACGAGTTTCTTCACCATTAGGATCTAAGTTCTCCTTACCTTTCTTCTCGATACCTTCATACTGACCTACTAAATAAGTGTCAGTTGTAAAGTGATCTGCACCATATTGGTCAGGGCTATACTCTAGGTAACCTTCGTTAATTAAGATACCTTCATTCACACGATCAGAACGCCAGTTGCAATATTCTTTGGCTTGTGTCCAGTTGATACCAACAACAGGATAGTCATTGTATGCTGGGTGTGTGAAATAATACTCAACGAAAGGCTCATTGTATGCCAACTCGTCTAACCAAACCAATGTATCTGGACGCATTTTATGCACTAATTCTGGGAACTCTTCCCCAAAAATGCGCTTCATCCAGTACAAGTACTCACGATAGTGAACGTTTGATACTTCTGTTTCATCCATATAAAAAGAAGAAACAGTTACACGACGAGGAATACTGTGATAGTCATACATCACATCCTCCTCAACCGCACCCATCATGAATGTACCACCAGGTACCAGAATAAGACCAGGCCCTGCCTCCTGTTCTACATGCTCTGCTACCTCGAAGCCACCCCATTCGGAGTCGTTGATGTTCCAGCCTGTTGCTGAAGATGTGTCTGATTTACCTCCACATGAAGCAAGTGCTAATACACTTACCATCATAATGAGGGCAAATAAGGATTTAGGTAGTTGTTTCATCACTACTGAATTTTCGGACAATTAAATATAGAAAGCTTTAAAATGTTCAATTTATCAAGGGGTCAACGCTAAAGATAAGAAGAAGGAAAAATACGAACACCATCTTTACTCAATAAAGATGGAACTAACTTCTGAAAGCGTAACAATATCGGGGGCTACAAATATAACCAAATAATTGGTCGATACTTAATGTGGACTAATGATAGTGTTTGATCACAATTAACCAAAAGAAGTATAGGGAACATGACCTAACCCCACAAAGCATCAAAGTGCTAACGAGGCTTAAAGTTAATTATTGTTCTTAAAACTTTTTTAACAGAATAATATTCCCTTAGAATTCTGTTTTCGCAGGCTGTTCTTAACAGGCTGAAACAGTTTATTACAGATTATTAAATCGTCCTTATTAACTTTTTGTTTAGCTACTTATCTGAAAAACAGTGCCTTATAGTGGTTGCGGGGCAGGTTTTCCATGTTAGATAAAAAAATATGTTAGAAATTTCTCAATTAGTGTAACAATATGACTTTTCGCTACGTAAAAGTACCCAGTAGCATAGAGTTAGATTTGGGTTAAAAAGCCGCTTCTTATAAGGAGCGGCTTTTTTCATTTCACCAACTTTCAAGTATTTCAGGAGTCACCTATTAGCACATCTTTCAGCAAACAAAAAGGCGTTTATGGT
>JAHDGT010000328.1 GCA_020631675.1 Bacteroidota bacterium | reverse complement strand
CAGGCACTCACACCCCATCTATCCCATTTAGTACCACTCCTATCCCTCGCGCGGGTTCGGCAAAACTATAACCAGATCAAACATTTTCCGTGTCGGTATCACCTACTTTATCCTTTACTGTAAACAGACTGTTCACAGCTTTACTTTTCCTCAGTATTTCTATTGTTAGCCTAGCGCAGACCCATACGATCGATCCTGATAATATCACCATCTGTAGGGATGATTTCGGGATTCCGACCATCATCGCCCCTACAGATGCGGAAGCCGCCTATGGGCTAGCTTGGGTGCAAGCAGAAGATAATTTCTTCGATATGCAAGAGCCTATGCTGGGCATAAAAGGCTTGCTATCCAGTATCAAAGGAAAAAAAGGCGTTTTACTTGATGCTGCGAGTTTCATCATTGATGTAAATACTGTAGTTGAACAACATTATGATACCACCTTCAGTCCGCATTTCAAAAAAATGATCAGTGCGTATACCCAAGCATTGAATCGCTATGCGGAATTACATCCTGATGAAGTCAGACATAAAGACCTACTCCCCATCACCGAGAAAAACATTATCGCAGGCTATGTGCTCAATATGTGTCTGATGTCGAATGTGCAATATGACCTCGGACGGATTTTAGAAAATAAGTTAGATGCCATATTAGAAGGCAACCCGCTCCCTTCAGGTTCTAATGGCATCGCGATCAGTCCGGAACGCTCTGAAGATGGTAAAACCTATTTAGTTTCTAATTCTCATCAACCCCTAAGAGGCTTCGCCACTTGGTACGAAGTTCAAATACATACAGATGAAGGATGGCACTTCCACGGGGGTACTTTCGCTTCTGGTATCACACCCTTCGTTGGCACCAATGAGCACCTGGGGTGGACGCATTGTTTGAATTATAACGACTTCTACGACACCTATAAGCTCCGCATGCACCCCAGTAAAAAGAACCATTACTACTTTGATGGTAAATGGCTGGAATTAGAAGAAAGAAAGCTAAAACTAAAGGTGAAAATTGCCGGGATAAAAATACCGGTCAGTCGTAAATTTTATCGCAGTATTCACGGACCTGTTTTTAAAACCAAATCCGGCTACTTCGCCATGCGCTTTCCTGGCAATATGATCATTGGCAGTGCGGAACAATGGTATAAAATGAATCGCTCCACTAATTTTGATGAATTCAAAAAAGCCTTGGAGATGCAACAAAGTGCAAGTATGCACGCAGTATACGCAGACAAAACAGGCAACATCTACTTCATAGACAATGGCTTGTATCCCTACAGAAATCCAAATTACAATTGGCAAAAAATTCTGCCCGGCGATACCAGCGCAACGCTCTGGGAAAAGAAATTTTATCCTTTAGATAGCTTAGTGCAAGTTAAAAACCCTCCTTCGGGCTATGTGTTCAATATGAATAATAGTGGCTTTGTTTGCACCGGTAAAAATGACAACCCTAATAAAGCCGACTACCCTAAACATATGGGTTATCAAACAGGGCTAACAGCAAGGAGTATTCGCTTTCAATTTCTAATGAAGGAAAGAAAACACAGGAAAGTAAGTTATGAAGAGCTACAAATCATGAAAAATGATTTAAAGATGGATTTCCCGCTCTTCACAAGAGCACTTCAAAATATGGATATGATCCGGGCACTTGACCCCGATAAGCATCCAGAAATAAAAGACGCTATAGCAGTGATCAATAAATGGGACGGGAACACCGATGCAGACAATGAACAAGCTGCGATCATATCCGTCTCCATACAGTATGTATTAAAATACCTACGTGAGAACCACATTTCTGAGTTAAATAACTGGCTGCCTGAGGAAGTTTACTATGATGCGGTAAAATTCGCTAAAAAGCACTTAAAAAAACACTTCGGAAAATTAGAGCTGCCTTTGGGAGAAGTGCAACGACATGTAAGAGGAGATGTTAATTTGCCTATAGGTGGCATTCCTGAGGTCATTGCTCAAATGTATACGGTTCCCTATAAGAAAGGTACCTACCAGTCTTATGTGGGGGAAACCTTCATACTCTATGTCACCTACAATGAAGATGGTGTGGAGCGCATAGAAAGCATTAACTGCTATGGCAGCTCCAATCACGAAGACAGTCCGCACTATACCGATCAAATGGAAATGTTCGTGAATAAAGAATTAAAATCGATTTCATTGAGCAAAGAAAATGCACTGAGTAAGGCAAAAAAGAACTATCATCCTAAATAAGGAAGGATTTAGTAGAAATTCACCACTTTGCTTAGGCTAGCATTTTAATTTAATTAAACACAGAAGTACTATTTATAGCTATAAAACACAAGCACTTGATTTTTATGTCTTATTTGCTATTCTACTATAGATGTCAATTTTAGATTAAATTCACTCTTGCAAAGGCTAAATGCTAGAATAGAGCATCTATTGTGCGTAAATTTGTAGATATTAACTTCTTTTAACCCTCTATTCACATAGGTAAAACTCAAACTTATGAAGAAGATCATGTCCTTATGCCTTATGGCGTCTCTAGTATTCTTCGCAGCTTGTGGTAATTCTTCTACTGAAGATGGAAAAGCTGAGAAAGGTATGTTAGAGAAAATGAAAGATACCGCTAATGATGCGGCTAAAGCTACTACTGACGCAGCCAAAAGTGCGGCAGATGCAACTACAGATGCCGCTAAAGGTGCTGTAGAAATGACCAAAGATGCCGCTAAAGCTACTGGCGATGCGGCGAAAGGCGCTGCTGAAGGTGCTGTAGAAATGACCAAAGATGCCGCTAAAGCTACTGGTGATGCTGCTAAGGGTGCTGCCGAAGCAACAAAAGATGCAGCTAAAAGTGCTGCTAAAGCCACTGGTGATGCCATCGAAAAAACTGGCGAAGCTATTAAGAAAGCGGGTGAGTAATCACGCAAGTTCTACAAAATCAAAAACGGGCGATCTGAAATTCAGATCGCCCGTTTTTTTATGACCATTCAGTAAATTACTGCTTATTGATCATTACATCTTCCATAGCAAGGAAAAGCTTACGGTACTTGGTTGCCTCATTAAGGGCCGCGACACCGGTTTCTAAATGGTGTGTATCAAAGTCTTCCTCTTCGAATTCGATATCTTTCTCCACCATATTGATGAGCTTCTTTTTCAAGAAGAAGCAGCGCTTCTTATCGCTCTGCGGGTTCATCATGTCATGATTGTAATCATACAAAGTCAATTCTCCTTCCGCATCATACAAGAAATCGATATAGGCTTTTCTCCCAGCAACGTCTTTAGTAACGATCACTTTCTTCAACTTCACCGACCCGCTTTTGAGTTCGTAATAGAAGTAAACCGTTTCTCTGTACGACTCATAGGGAGCAAAGGGCTTATCCATCAGATTGATCGCCACTTGGTTGGTGTGTAAATCGCCAGCAGCGATTTTGTTGTTCACCGCTTCATTCAGCTTGGTGATGCTACTTACTGTAGTATTGCTACCCTGTGCGTAAACACCCACCATCGAAAAAACCGAAAGTAATGCGATGATTAAAGTTCTTTTGAACATCATAGTATGTGTTTATGATTTGATTAATGTTATAATTTCGTAAAACGGTTCGCTAATATCAGAGATACTATCAAACTCCGCGATAAAATTACGGATTCATTGGGTGACTTATAGCACATCAGCAAATGAGAAATTAGAGGTTTACACATCTAATTCGCAAATTTTGTAACGCTCTCATAATTAATATGCTTTATTATGAAGTAGGGCACTACTTTGGTACAAATATTGAGCCTTAAATAAAGTTGTCCTATAAGAGAAAACGGCATTTTTTGCCATCTCCCCCTACACCTATTGAACGTTACTTCCTTTAACATGCCTATACTTCATCTATTAGCTGTTCGAATATCCCTCATTAGCTGCTGCTTGTTCTTTATGAGCGGGACCATTTTCAATATGTCCTTACATGCACAGCAAGAGCTCGTTATTCGAGGGAAGGTTTACGAAGAAAACCAGCGTACGCCCATTCCATTCGCCAATATCGGAATTATAGGTAAACCTATTGGTACCGTTACCAATTTAGACGGAGAATTCGAG
Organism: Bacteroidota bacterium; assembly: GCA_020631675.1. GTDB lineage: Bacteria > Bacteroidota > Bacteroidia > Chitinophagales > UBA2359 > JAHDGT01. Next base: position 1,374 of record JAHDGT010000328.1, on the reverse strand, counting down.
TTGCACCTCCCAAATGAAATGAGTGATGGCATCCTATCCGTTTCCTGCATTGGTTTCGGATCTTACCAGACCCGAATTAAAGACATCTCAAATCCGACTGAGTTTAACATCATATTGTCTTCGGCGAACTATATGTTGAATGAACACATTATAGCCGCTAAGCCACTGACCGCTGAAGAGATCGTTCGAGAAGCCATTAGTCGCATACCAGAAAACTACATTAGCCAGCCCAATCAAAAGAAAGGCTTTTATCGCGAATACTTTGAGGAGAACAATGAATATGTCGCTTTTGCGGAAGCTGCTATGACCATACATGATCATGAAGGCTACGGCAAAGCTAAAGAAAAGCGCAAAGAAGCGGTCCGCTTAGACCAATTGCGCGTTAGCGATATAATGAATGAGGGAGATTATGTATTGTATATCGACTTAGATTACGCTTTAAGAGGGGATTTGGTTCGCAATGCCGATTTTTGGATGGACTTCGCCAAGCGTTCCGCATACAAGGTAATGAAGTTGAACATCAATAGCAAAACGACTTTAGGGGAGGATTTGGTATACTGTATCGGCTACGATATTGAAAGCAAGCGAAGGGGGAACTATAAAGGCACCTTGTATATACGAGCTGAAGATTTCGCGGTTTTGCGAGTTGAACTCATCTCGGATAACCTTTTAAAGGGTAAAGTCATTAATGGAGCCCCTCATCGTTCTAAGGCGACCTTGGTTTATAAGGAGTTCGGAGATAAGATGTACTTAAACTACATCAACGCCAGCCATGAAGTGGCTTATGTGGTTGACGAAGTCAAAAACTATGATCTGACTTTTTATTCTGAGTTGATCATTCACGATATCAGCACCTCTAACTTACGCCCTATACCCGAATGGGACCAGATGGAAGAAAAGAGTATTTTCTACCAGCCAAGATACCGTACGTTTGATCCCGACTATTGGGTGAATTACCGTATGTTCAGAGAATCTCATCATAATGCGAAGATCATTTCTGATTTAGAAAGTGATCGCTTGTTGGATATTCAATATCAAGCGAACGGTAAACTTATTCCACAAAAGAGATTTAAGTCGCAATCTAATACCAAACCAAGTGGCGGCTTAAAAACATCTTCTCAATATCAGAATAGCTCTCTACCTACTTATAGAAAGGTAAGTAAGTAAGCAGCATACTTATTCATACTAGCAAATCAACCGAATACGGCTTATTTCACCCGAAATAAGCCGTATTTTAGTACATGAAGTAGCAGGTAGGTACTTAACTAAGTAGTTTCGCGCGAGGGATAGGCGCGGTAATGAGGCGGATGAATGCGCCCTGCGGCGTACGAAAGCGACCTCGCGAAGCTCTTTGTACGCCTGCCAAACAGCAGC
>JAHDGT010000002.1 GCA_020631675.1 Bacteroidota bacterium | reverse complement strand
CCCATCGAAAAAGTTCAGGCTATTCTTGACAAGAGGGAAAACAAGTGATTGAATTGATATTGCATTAACTTTTATTCATTAGCGAGGAATGCACCTACGCAAGGGATAGGAGTGGTATGAGGTAGCCCGCAACGCTATTGAGCGGCGGGCTGGCGGGGCGGCCCAGAGGTAGCCACCGCCAGCCCTGCCAGCGAAAAGCGTTGCGGGCTGCCGAATTTAACGGATAGCCCGACCACGCAGTAAAAAGGGTTTTCGCGTAGAGACGTTATAGCATAACGTCTTTTTGCCACAAAAAAACAAATTTGCCGATACAAATGATTTGTGTTTTGAAAAACATCCCCCCTTTTTATTGCGTGGATGCGCCACAATTATCAAAGAGGCAGAATAGATCACTAGTGACGATCGGATGATTTACTTGTATGAATAAGAATGTATGATTTAGGTTACACTTGAAGTGAAAGCTAGACTATAATATAGTCAAACTTAAAATTGTTAAATTTATTTAAGATAGATGCATTTGGATTAAATTATTACTTTAAATTGTTCATTATTAGTGTTTAAGGCTAACTTGTAATGTTGTTTTGTTTATGTGTGTAGTGTTGAATTATGATTTTATAAGTCGTTTATTTTTAAAAACTGGCACGGTGTTTGGCTTGTTTTTTATGTGTCTGACAATCTAATGTTGTGAGGCGCTGACATCAATATGATTGTCTAATCCCCAAAATTCCCACCAGCTTATGTTTGTACGTTACACAGTACTTTCAGTTTGTTCATGGTTTATGCTGAGCGCATTTACCTTTAATCCATTAGCTAATTTAATGGATGATTCTCCAGAGGCGAACAAGCCGCTTGCCGTTTACAATAAAAGTTTGGCTACCGCCAGCGTGATGACTTTCGCTGAGGGCGGACCGGTACTTGACAAAGAGATTTGTGATACTGATTTAGATATTTCTATTCGAATAGATGGATTGAATGTGTTCTTAGTGAATACAACAGAAAGCGAGTACACGGATGTAGAATGGATAATGGGAGATGGTGGTATTGTTAGAGGGGTTGATGCTTTTCAGTACGAATACCAAGAAGAGGATATTTTCTATTTAGCGGTTACGGTTTACAATGCGGATGATGGTTGCGTGGATTTTCTTTCTGCCAGCTATTATGTAAAAGAAGGTAGTCCGGTAAGAAACTATACGACTTCTGACATCATTGATGCCAAAGATGAGGTCTTGAACCTCGATGTGAAGAGATAATAATAACAAAAGGATTTAGTACTCGACAAGCCTTGTTTTACCCTGCTGTCAACTTTCTTTTTAGAACTTGACCCTTTCCCCAATCATAGCATGGTTTTACAATCTCTTGTTCGGTTGCTGAAGTGAGCGGAACTGTATCTATTTCCCGTTTTACTACTATTTTGCTGAGATACAGTTCTCAGGTTTGATAAGGGAGGTGCGCACCACCTACGCAAGTAATTTGTCACCTCCCTATGAACCTGCTCTCTATGACCTTTCTCTTAAGAAATTATTTAAGCTGAGTAAGCCGTCTGCATTTTACATTATTCAGCTTGCAACAGTCGCTTAAAACTTCTTTAAGTGGCGAGACATTAATTCTAAGTCCCCCTTTAATAGGCGCTCGGTAATTTTACCGGAGCGCCTTTTTTGTCTGCACGTTCTACTTCTGTATCTTCGGCATACTATGTCAAGATTGAGTTTTATATTGATCACGCTCTTTTTCGGACTTTTATGCGGTGTAGGAGCTTATTGGGGGATGGGGAAGTTTCAACTCTTGCCAGACCCGCCTGTAGTTGTGGAGACTTCTTCTCATACTTCTGTTTTGGAACAGGTGAGACAGGTGTATAAAATGGTAGTGGTGGAAGCGGAGTTCGCGGACATCATAGATAAGAAGGAGAGCAAGCAGTATATGGGCTTTACACTGCCCTATACAAGTAAATCAGCCTTGGTTAAGGTATTGGGTAAGGTATCTATCGGTTTCGATTGGGAAAAGATCGAATTGCGTACGGACAGTGTTAAAAAACAGATCTATGTAGAGCATATGCCCGAACCTGAGATCATGAGCATAGACACCGATATCAGCTATTATGATTTAAAAGAGGGGATATTCAATACTTTCAGTGCGGAAGACCTTACTAAGATCAATAGAGCGGCGAAGGATTCTATTGCTGCTGACGCCAAAAGAAGCGGCCTGATGGATAGGGCGAAAAAGCGGAGTGACGAGATGATGAAAATGGTTTTTCAAATCGCTCGTTTAGAAGGTTGGGAAGTGGTTTACAAAACAAATGAGGAAGGAGATGTTGCTCCAACCGATTCTTACATAAAAGAATCGGCAACGGATGAGAATAGTGGTGGTAAACCGACGAGTTCCAACCCTAAGCAAAACCAACCTACGATTACCAATGCGGGGCCAGTTTTTGGTGCTCCTAATTCAAGGATGTCGAGTGAAAAATCTACGAAAGCAAAGTCTTCAAAGCAAAAAGCTACTGATAAAGAAGTAGAAGTAAGAGATCGCCCAATGGTTTCCCCAGAGACGGGAAGGTGAACTACCTTATAATGTAGGGGGAAGTGAATGAATTATGGAAGTAGCGTTTTGGCGTAATTCAAGTTTTGTTGCTTGACTAATTCTCTGGTTTGAATGGCCGTGCGAGTGTAATATTTATGCTTTTGAAGGAACTGTACTTGTTTGATGTAAAATTCTTCTTTTCTGGAAATCGTACTATAAGCCATCCATTCATTCATTAACCGCCGGCTCCAGACCACAAAATCTTTTCTACCTAAATAGTCGGTATCCGCATCACTTAAAATACACTCTAGTATATTTCGCGGAGCTTGCATCATGTGGGTGGACATGATCAAGTCGCAAATTTTTTCAATTTGATTGTCAGATAAATCGAAGAGTCGCAAAGTAGGCTGAGTATAGGTGCAGCTAACTTTTTCATGGTTTTCTCCATTACCAATGTAGCCCAAGTCATGATAGTATGCGGCTATTCTAAGTAGCAGCATTTCTTCATTAGATATACCTTCTGCTTTTCCGATTCTGGTGACCGATTCAACTACATTTAATGTATGCTCCACACAGTGGTAATACCTTTCTTTCTCTAATTGTTGTGTGAGTACACTTATGGCACATTGCCCCGCATTTACAGGGTTCAACTTACCTTTTTTGAGTAGGAGAGGATTTTTAGACATACCGAACTTTCCTAAAGCCATGGACTAGTTACTACTTATAGACTAATGAATCACTTAGAAGTGTACGTTTCTTGACTAGCTATTTGGGAGGTCATTGATAGCTTGTTCGAATTGTACTTTCGAGAATGGTTTTGGAAGTACATGAAAAACACCTACTTCACGCCATTCTTGAACAGCAGTTGGGTCGTCGAAATTCGCACTAATGGCGATGATGGTCTGGGGTTTGTAGAACTTGGAAGTTGTGGGCGTGTCTGTTGATATATGATTAACAATATTCAAGCCAGTCATATCGCCCAAGGAATAGTCTAGTAAGAGTAGGTCAAAAGCTTGTGTGGTCAGTAGCTGCAATGCTTCCTTACCATTTTTTGCTTGGAAGGTGTCGTAGTTCCACGATTTCAGTTGAAAACACATTAGTGCTCTGGATAGTTCATCATCTTCTACAATTAGTATTTTGAGTGACATATTTTATTTTTTCTTTTTATTGGCGAAACCTTGTCGGGTCATTTCTCCCCAGCCTACATTTTTCTTGCTGAAGAAATCGTAATTGCCTTTGAGTGCCCAATAAACTACTCTGGGATGATACCAGAATGGTTCTATGAATGCGGTTAAGGTTAAACTGAGTAAATCTCTTTTACCTTTATAACAGTCATAGGTGACCATTTGAAGCCATATAGAAAAAGTTGATAAGCAAAACGAAAAAGCGAATAAGCAGATGGTGAGCCACATGAAAAAAGGTATGTTCAACCAGCCGAAGATCGCAGCTAATATGACGAATAAGATACCACCAGCCTCAACAAAAGGAGCCAACCATTCCGCGAAAAACCAGTAGGGGTAACTCAATAAACCCAATGCGCCATAACGTGGGTTAAAGAACATTTTTTTGTGGATCATTAAACATTCAATGGTGCCTCTAGTCCATCTGTTTCTTTGCCTACCGAGAATATTGAAATTTCCTGGTGCTTCTGTCCAACAGAGTGGATCAGGTATGTATTCTACTCTATAAGGAAGCTTACGCTCTCTCATATAGGCATGCATGCGCATGACCAGCTCCATGTCTTCTCCTACGGTATTGTGGTTGTAACCACCCGCGGCCACGGCGATCTCTCTATCAAACAGCCCGAATGCGCCTGAAATGAGTAATAAGCCATTGAAGGTACTCCATGCGGTTCGTCCGAGTAGGAAGGCTCTGAAATATTCAACGACCTGCATTCTTGGCGGAAAAGTCTCTGGAGAACGTAAGCGAATGAGCTGTCCTTCTTTGATCTCTGCATCATTGGTCAGCCATACTATTCCGCCCACAGCTATGATACGCTCTTTATCATTGACCATATAAGGATGCGCCATCTTGAGAAACGCATCAGACTCAATGATGCAATCCACATCAATACAAGCAAATAAGTCGGTCTGTGAAACGTTAATGCCTACATTAATAGCGTCCGCCTTACCCCCATTGTGCTTATCAACGAAGATCAGTTTGCTAAAGGCAGGGTTTTTACTTTTGTATACACCTCTGACTTCTTTAGTCTTCACGCCCATATTATAGGCAAAAGGTACTTTCTCTAAGTCATAAGCTTCAATAGCCCTATCTCTCGTATCGTCTTTACTGCCGTCATTCACAACGATCACAGTGAGTTTACCATAGTGTAAATTCATCAGCGAGCGGATATTATCTACAATAGTTGCCGATTCGTTGTAAGCAGGGGCAATGATTGAGATAGAAGGGGCGTAGGGGGACGATAAAAGCTGTCTGTAATCTTCATTTCTACTCCGCTTATAATAACGGTATACGCTCACTCCAGATACAATCGCCATGATCACATAAGATGCGATGATAGACATACAGTAAAAGAAGATCGTATACTGAAAGAAATAGGAGATATGACTGGCTATATCCAAATTATGTGATTATTTATGTTGCGTTTAAGACTTGAGTGATGATCTGTTCAAGCATAGGATCATCCTCTTTATGTTCTTCATTTAGTTCGCTAAGGCGTTCAATACCTTGAGGATATAGTTGAGCTAAGGATTTCACAGCAGCTACACGTACTAAATGCGCTTCTTGTGGAATGTTTAAAAGTAAACTGATACAGACTTCAAGTACACCTTCGTGTATCGCATTGCCCAAACCTCGCAATAAAGCGATTTGTAAGCGTTCTTCATTTACTTCCTTATATCGTGCCAGTAATAAATCAGCAGTAGATTCTTCACCCCATTTACTGAGTACACCAATAGCTGCTATTTGAACACCGACATTTTCATGTCTGATCAACTGTTTTGCCTTACGAATAGCATTATCATCTCTGAACTGCTGATCAAAAGCAGCACACATGTCTAAGCAAAAACGAAGAACACTACTTTCATCATTATCCAGCCATTGACTGAAAAGGGGTAATGCTAAAGCGTCAAGTTTCACCAGCTCGGCATGTAGTCGCATTTGCGTCCATTTGGAAATGCTTGTTTTAGCATCTGATAAAAAACCAAAAGGCTGTTCGGATAAAACAAGCTTAGCAATGAGTAACTCGGTTTGGAGTGATTGATTTCCTCTATGGTCTATACGTTCAATTAGAGCGAATTGTTCTTTTGCACCCATCTTGGTAAGTGCTCTTATAGCCTTGATCTTACCTACCGTAGACCTCGATCGCAATTGCTTGCTTGTCCATAAGTTTAACTGAATTTTAAAATACAGTTCACGAAGTTTTTCAGCAGCTGTTCCTTTTAAATTTTCATGTAAGTTCAAAAGAATGCCCTGTAAAACTCGCTTTGAGCGTTTCGCATGTATCCAACTTTTGCCACTCTCTTTTAAAAAGGACCGAATTTCTGCTAGCGGCTTTGAATCTTCTTCGTCTTCTAATGCGTATTCAATAAGTAGTTGACTCCACTGTTCTTCGAATTGGGCATTTTTTTGTTTGTTCCAATCTCTGATTAATCGTCCCATTATCATAAACGCCAGCATTAAAGCTGTACCTATGATGAAGCAGATGCTGACGATATATAGTATATGGATATCCATTAATGGAGAATTTGAACAGGACGATACCAAATGAATGGCATGAATATTCCATTCAATAAGTAAGCCTATTCGTTTAATTATCTCAATTACGAAATTTTAGGCGGCTTAAAAAGTATAACAGCAAGAAATAAATATTTAGGCTTATGAAATGGTTTGATAACATCAAAGTGTTGGCAGCATCTAAAAAGACCAGTCATATCATTAGACGGTTTTTCTCTTTAAGTGTAGTGCTTTTATTGATCTTTTTCACTTTAAGGTTGATAGAGTTTCAAGGCATCAATGCTAAACATATTCTACCAGAGAATAGCTGGTCGAACTTTTTATGGGGTTTTGGCTATGATATACTATTCTGCTTGCAAATTTCAGCATTGTTGTTTTTCCCTTTTGTACTGATCAGTCATTTTACCGAAAAGGGTGGAAAGTGGTTCTATAGAATCATTACTATGGTGATTACGATCATTCTTTTTGCTGCTGTACAGTATTTTATTATAACGCTTACTCCACTGGGGGCTAATATGTTAGGTTATGATATAAGTGAGATGTCTACCACTTTTAAAGCAAATGCGAGTGGTGGTGATACGAACTGGCTGGCTTTGGTCGGTGGCTTGGTCGCACTCATTTTTGCTTGGTTCAGCCCTCGTATAGCAGACCGATGGATGCCAACTCCCGCACCTAGTTACGCTTTTGTTGTTCTATGTTTCGCCAGTTGCTTATTAGGTTGGAAGAGCCTGCCTGATCCAAAAGATTATACCGAAGAAACCCAACACCATATTAGTACGAATAAAGTAGGGTTTTTCGTAAAAGATGTACTCACTCATTATGATAATAAGAGTGAGATAAAAGCTGCAGCAAGTATAGACGGTAGAACGGATTACCCTTTCATGAAAGAGGTGAAATATGAAGATGTATTGGGTGAATATTTTGAATTGAATGATAGTGAACCGCCTAATGTTGTTTTTGTAATCGTAGAAAGTTTGAGTCGTGCCTTCAGTGGAGAAAGTCCCTATTTGGGAAGTTTTACCCCATTTTTGGACGAATTGGCGAGCGAGAGTTTGAGCTGGAATAACTTTTTAAGCTGTACTGGCAGAACCTATGGAGTGTATCCCTCCCTCTTTGGCTCGCTACCATATGCCGATCACGGCTTTTTGGAAATGGGTGAAAAAATGCCTGACCATTTAAGTTTGATGACACTATTACGCCAGTACGGCTATGAGTCTCACTTCTATTATGGTGGTCCGTCTAATTTTGATAAGAAACGATATTTCTTTGGTATCAATGATGTGAGCTTCATACAAGATGTACGTGATTTTGGAGGAGACTATAAAATAATGGATGGTAATGATAAGGGCTTTTCATGGGGCTATGATGATAAGTCGCTTTATAGCCGTTCATTCGAATTGATGGATAGTGAGCATAAAGGCAATCCTAAATTAGATATCTACTTGACCTTGAGTATGCATGACCCTTTCCAATTTGCTGAACGTCCTGCCTATATTGAAAAAGCGAAAGCTTGGAATCAAGCGCTGGATATTCCCGCATCTAAAAAAGCATACAATGAGAAATACATGAAGCAATTCGCTTCGGTGAAATATGCGGATGATGCGATACGTGATTTTATTGAGGCGTATAAAAAACGTCCTGAGTACAAGAACACCATTTTCATCATCACTGGCGATCATAGAATGGATGTGATTCCCCTAAGTACGAAGCTCGACCGTTTCAGAGTGCCCTTTATCATTCATTCACCTATGATAAAGGAGGCTAAAACTTTCAACTCGGTATCTACACATATGGATGTGCTGCCTAGCTTGTTGGGCTTCTTTGAAAAGAACTACGACATGCGCTTCCCAGAACAGGCTTACTGGTTAGGAGATGGGATAGATACAGAGGAAACATTCAGAAACACGCACTCACTACCTCTAATGCGCAATAAGAACCAAATGCTGGATTACATCCACGATAAGTACTACTATGCGGATGAGGAACTTTATGAAATGACGCCTCAGTTGGGTATGAAAAGGGTAGATAATGAAGAAGTGAAGCACTTGATCGCTGAGAAATTCAAGCAATTCAAAATCGACAATCAATATGCTTGCTACAATAACCGCTTAGTGATTCCTGATGTGGTGAAGCCTGTTAGAGAGCATGTACTAACGACAGGAGGGACGCGCGCCGACATTAAAAAGGTGCTGAACACAGAAGATCGTTTTTTATTGGCCAGAGAATATGCTTTCGCCCGCAAATTCGAGGATGCAAGAGTCATTTGTGAAGGATTGCTAAAGGTCAGCCCTGATTATCACGATGTGCGTACCCTATATGGAAGAACTTACGCATGGAATGGAGAATATGACGAGGCGAGAGAAAAATTCAACTACATCATCAATCGTTCTCCTGAGTACCCTGATGCTTTCGCCGCTTTAATGGATGTGGAGTTTTGGACAGGTAATGTGGACAAGGCGATTACATTAGGCTTGAAAGGGCTGGAAAAATCGCCTAATAGCGAAGAACTCTTGTACAGAGTTGCTCGAATGTACATCATTAAAAACGAAAAAGAGCCTGCATGTATATTCTTGGACAAACTACAAGCAGTCAATCCAGAACATCCTCAGTACAATAATTTGTTGGCTAAGACCAAAGTAATGTAAGCCGAATTTTCTCCTTAATTCCCCATTTTATCATGGTAAATTCTACAAAGACCTATATCAAGCTATGCTTACTGTCACTCTTTATACTAATGACAGTAGGAGAGGGGAGCTATGCCTTACTGGCACAGCAACCATCAGATGATGCTTGGCGGGACTTAGGAATTGATGCGCTCTTCAAGGCGGCAAGAGATACTGCTTTCGCAGGGCATAGAGGCGCTGCTTTACAGATGTGTGAAGTGGCACTGGAGCGTTCGCCTAATTATCACGATATCCGAATCTTCAAATCAAGAGTGCTGGCGTGGGAAAAGCAATATGAAGGGTCTAGGACAGGACTTAGGAAAGTACTGAGCCAAAAACCAAAACACAAAGATGCTTTATCTGCCTTATTTGATGTAGAAAGTTGGTCAGGGAACACAACAGTTGCACTAGGTGTTGCGGATACCGCAGTAATGTACTATCCCGAGATTTCGGATTGGCGCTACAAATTAGCCGCTACCCATAACAAATTAGAAAACCCCAAACTCGCTATACCCCTGCTTAAAGAAATCCTTGCTGAAGAGGAACATGAAAAGGCTGCTCGACTGCTTAAAAATATCAAAGTCGCTTCTTGGAAAAATAGCTTAGCGGGATCTTATGGGATGGTTATTGGTGGTGAAGATACTCTTGAACGCTTAGAACAATCTTTTAGAGTACGCTATGGAAGAAAAACGAAATATGGAAGTTTGAGTCTACAATATTCTCTAGCAGAAAGATTTGATACCATAGGTTGGCAACTTTTATGTGAAGCTTACCCGAGTTTGGGGAAGGGGCTGTACGCTTATTTGAGTTATTCGTACTCACCTGATAAAGTTTTTGTGGATCATCATGCTGCTGTAGAAGTCTTTAGGTCGATCGGTAATGGTCAAGAAGTATCTCTAGGTGGACATTGGATCTATAATAAGAAAGACCCTATTGATAGCACAGCAACGAATAAAGTAAAAAGCTTCTATACCGGTTCCTATTCCAAATACCACAAAAACCTTTTACTATCAGCACGAGGCTATATCAGCCCGAAGCAAACCGGTGTTTCTGGCTCCGCGCAATTCTTACTGCGTAAATTTTCTAAATCAGGTAAAGACTGGTGGGATATTACTGTGGGCTATGGAATCGCGCCCAGACAAGCAGAAGAGGTAAGTTCGTCCGTTATCTTAGTACAAGAAGATGCGGAGACGATCAATTCTTGGAGAATCAATAGCAGTGTGAATAAAAAAATAGGAGCACGCTATGCCGTATTCGGTAGTGCGGGCTTGAGAAGAAGTGATGTGACTTTCAGCACAGAGGTGAAAGTATGGCGGGTCAATGCGTCTTTAGGAGCGAGAATGACTTTCTAATAGAAACCCTATCATCACCGACGTAATAACCGCTTTACCCTACTATTCAATTCATGTGGACTAAATGGCTTATTCACAAAATCATTAGCTCCTAGGTCTAAGGCTTCAACGATCATGTTTTCTACACCTGCTACAGATAGCACAATGATCGGCACATCGCTTTTTAAAGTCTCCCGAACATAAGAGATCAGTTCAAAACCATTTGCGAAAGGAAGCATGAGGTCAGTGATGATCAGGTCGAAGCTTTGCTCTTGAACCAGTTCTATGGCTTGCTTTCCATCTGGAGCGGACAGGGTATCATAACCTGCTTTTTTCATTCTAAATGCCAATGCATCTAAAATCAAAGGTTCATCTTCGACCAGCAATATTTTCGGTCGATTCATATTGGGGAGGGTATTAGATGATAAGGTTTGTATTTGTTGGGTTTGGTTCATTGGTTCATGCTGCTTGAGCCTGTGTCAACTGTTGTAAACGGGCTATACTTTCTTTAGTCATCCATTCAGCTGCGGTAAGTGTAGCCTTGAGTTTTTCCATTGGCGTTCCCGCCCTCAATTCACTCTCTATACGCTTTAAAACGGGTGCGATACTCAAGCCCAAGAACTGAGCCGTAGAACGATACTTATGCGTCGCCATTTGAAGTGCCTGCACATCATCCTGCTCAAAAGAAAGAGCCATGTCTTCCCAACGTTGGGGCAGTAACTGTGCGCCCATTAATAACCATTCCTGTATTTTTTCAGGTGCGTCACTACCTGCCAGCTCTTCTAAGTAGTCTAAATTGACAAAAACTTTCTTTTTCATAATATTGATACGTATGAACACACAAAAAGGTACGTTGATAAGCTCAACGTACCTTTTATACATCAAAAAACTTGCTAAATTTCTAATTACTGCTGTTTGATCAATTTACGCACCTGCGTTTCACCATCAACAGTCAAGTGAACCATATAGATGCCAGCAGCTAAATCCTCGCCAATTTGGTAGTTCATCATACCATTCTGAACCTCTTGATTAGCCAAGGTCGCAATAGTTCTACCAGTAAGGTCAACAACGCTCAAGCTTACTGTAGAAGAATTGTTCAAAGCATAAGTGATCTGTGTTTCAGCAGTGAATGGGTTAGGCGCCAAGTGGAAACCACTGGTATTATCTGTCACATCTTCAACACCTTCCAAAACAACATAAGTCCATTCAGAAGTAACATCACAGCCCGCATCTCTAGCTACAACAACCTCGTACAAACCACTCGTAGGTGCAGAAACGTAATAGTTGTTCGCCCCATAAAGCGCAGTGCCATCTAAGTACCACTGGTAATAATTGTAGTCATCAGAAACACTCAAAAAACCACCTTCATTATTGATCACAGGCACCTCAGGCGTTTCCACTACATCCACATAGTAATAACCCACTACATCTTCGTAAGTATAAGTAACCACATGATCCCCTAAACCTGCTTCCGCTGGGTTGAATGTATTGCCACTAATACCCGGACCTTCTAAAACACCACCTTCTGGCGTAAGTGCTAACTCCACACTTCCGGTCTGAATACAGTAGTTGTCTTGTAAATTACCCACTTCAACATAAGGAATCTCCTCGCCTGAATAGTATTGCATGATGGATATGAACATCTCATCATCCGTAGTCAAACCAAATCCTACAGGCTCATCTCCCGAATTCAAATAAGTGGCTTGTTGCACCAAACCATCACCCGGCTCTAATATCATATACGGCTCAAAATATCGGTTCGCAGGGTGCTCCCAATCGTAATAACCAACATCATAGCCCTCTTCATAATTGTAAAAACCCTCGTAGATCTGCTCACCGATACCGCCGCCAGAAGTCTGTCTGAAAATATCGAAATCCGTACCGAGCTTATGCGTATGCGAACTCAACATCCAAATATTCCACTGATTAGAGTTGTTGATGAAATCCGTGTACGTATGTGGAACCCCATCCGCAGGTACTTCCCAGTCTAAATCAAGGTAAACCAATAACTCCGACTTCATCTCTTTAGCCGCAGTGCCATTCGGTTGTGTATAAATGTTCAAGTAAACATCAGCAGGTAAAACACCTGTTAAGCTGTAGTTCTTAATATGGTAATCCAATTGCAACATCGTATTCTCATCCCAAGTATAAGCCGTACCCGCAGGTAAACGAATATCATCGCTATACTGCCATACCCCCAAAGACTTCTCGAACAACACATCTGTTACATTAAAGAAATTCACACCGATCAAACCATCCTCAGGCTGATTGCCACCACTGCCCGTCACCTCATTTAAAATGAAGTGGTGACTCTGCTGGTTCATGATCACATCCATTCTATTGACCTCGGTCTCACCATCAAAATCCGCTTTTTGGCGTAAAACATATTCGCGCTCTTCGTTCGCGTCCATGAAAATAGGACCCAAATGAATTTGGTAACCCTCACCTGGATCTGGTGCCGGCGGACGAGGTATACCCGCTAAACCACCATCTAAATAATATTCTTCCGCCCAGTTCACCGCATTCAATAAAGCAGCGTCCGTCTGACCCGGACCAGGGCAACCGAAAAAGATCCACTGACGAATCGTTTCCAACTCTATATTGGTCAAAGTTGTGATCGCTTCACCCATCGTAGCGTCTAACACACCATCTTCATCCTCAATGATGCCATTGTCTAATTTGAACAACAACAAACTCTTATAGGGCGCACCGGGCTTCACCCACTGCCATTTCTTCTCTTGGGCAGATTCATTATCAGGAGTAACGCCTACCAATGCATCATAAACCTCTTGAGCCGTGCCGTTAAGGTCTAAATTGCCTGTCGCATCATCCGCCAATAAAGCGTCCGTGCACTTCTCTTGTAGCACTTCGTAAATGTCATCAAAAGTAGCCGCATTCAGCTGTGCTTGAAGCAACAGCAAACAGCAAAATGTAAATAGTGAACGTAAAATCATAATATCTGAATTGGAATAAGATGTATCAATTTTAATAGAACAATAAAGATAAGCTTTTAAAAGCAATGCATACATAGAACATTTGTTAAGTTCCAATGTTTTGACACTATTGTTTTTTATGCCGCATAGCTGCAATACCACCTCATTACCGCTCCTATCCTTTGCGGAGCTTACGGCAAGTTCATCATCCTAATGAAAACGATTTTACTCCTACATTTTTTAGTGACCGCCTTCATGACCGGACTGATCTGGATGGTGCAAATAGTACACTATCCGCTTTTTGATACCATAGGGGCAGCGCAGTTCGGTCAATACCACGCCGCGCACACCCGATTGATCACCTACATCGTCATGCCGGTGATGTTGTTGGAGTTAGCCACGGCTTTCTATCTTTCTTATGAAATGCCCGCAATTCTTCAAACAGCCTCCTTTCTTTGGTGGCTCGCAGTAGGTGCATTAGTATTGATATGGCTATCCACTTTTCTACTGCAAATACCCGCACATAACGCACTGACTAATGGCTTTGAGCAATCGGCCTATGAAAAACTAGTATCCACGAACTGGGTCAGAACGGTGCTATGGACATTTCGGTCTGTTCTTCTTTTTTATTTTTTGAAATAAATTCCCCTTTTCATTGCGGGCATGCACCCAAAACAAAAAAGATAAAGTCGTTGTTTATAGCTTGTATTATCTTGAGCATAGAAGTAGTTTAAAGACGCCTGAACGAAATCTCATGTCTCGAGTCTCACATCTCTATTCTATCTATTATGCTCGCCTACCGTTTCTCCCAATTCATACCACAAAAAGACGACCGCACCCCCTTTGAACGCTTATTAGAGCTGTTCATGGAGCTGCTCACCCACACCTCCGGAGATGTGGATGAAGCGATGGATTGGATGCGCCAGATCGACGAAGCCCACGGCCTGACCGATGAGGAGTACACTTTGGATGATTTCTTTGAGGAGCTGTTCAATAAAAATTTCGTGCAGCAAGATGGAGGCGGTTTGAGCATCACGTCAAAGACGGAACGGGCGATCAGAAAGCGCGCACTGGATCAGATCTTCGGCAAGCTGAAAAGAGGAGGGCGAGGTAATCACCATACCCCCTTTAGCGGAGCAGGGGAGGAGGCGACTTCTGATCGAAAACAATACGAGTTCGGTGACCCCATCGATCGGATCGCCATGACGGATTCTATACGCAATGCGCACATCAGGCATGGGGCGAGTGATTTCAAACTGACCAAAGACGATCTGGAAGTACAAGAAAATCACTTCAAAACGCATACCTCCACTGTGCTGATGATCGATATTTCGCATTCCATGATCTTGTATGGTGAAGATCGGATCACGCCCGCCAAAAAAGTGGCCATGGCCCTAGCGGAATTGATCACCACCAAATACCCCAAAGACACTTTAGACATCATCGTTTTCGGGAATGACGCTTGGCAAGTAAAGATCAAAGATCTGCCCTATTTGAAAGTAGGTCCTTACCACACCAATACGGTGGCTGGCTTGGAATTGGCAATGGATATTCTGCGCAGAAAAAAGACGCCCAACAAGCAGATCTTCATGATCACGGATGGTAAGCCAAGCTGCTTGAAAGAAGGCAATCAGTACTATAAAAACAGTTGGGGCTTGGATCCCAAGATCGTGAACAAGTGCTTGAACTTGGCAGCACAGTGCAGAAAGCTGCGCATACCTGTTACGACCTTCATGATCGCACAGGATCCTTATTTGCAGCAATTTGTACGTGAATTCACGGAAACCAACCAAGGCAAAGCCTTTTACTCAGGCTTGCAAAACCTGGGCGAGTTCATCTTCGAAGACTACGAAAGCAATAGAAGAAGACGCACCCGCTAAGGCTGAACGAACCATAATGAAATAAAGCTGTTATTGGAAAGTGCTTTCATAGATTTTGAAAGAACGATTTTGCAGCAGATCGAAGAAGCTTGAAACCAGCTCGATGATCATTTAAAAGTCTCATGTCTCGAGTCTCACGTCTCGGGTCTAAAAATAAAAGAATGCCACAACCCAATATCTCCACCCTTGGCGAATTGAAAAAAAGCGGCTATCAGCCCTTGAGTGTAAAGGAGGAGCTACGAAAAAACTTGATTCAAAGACTACGCAAGAGAGAAAACAGCTTCCCCGGAGTGATCGGTTATGAGGATACCGTTATTCCCGATATGGAGCGTGCCATGCTCTCTGGTCACAATATTCTTTTACTTGGTTTACGCGGACAGGCAAAGACGAGGATCGCCCGCAAAATGACCGATCTATTGGATGAGTATGTACCTGTGGTCAGCGGCTCGGATCTGAATGATGATCCGCTCAACCCCATTTCTAAATACGCCATCGACCTGATCGCTGAAAAAGGAGATGACACCCCAATTAGTTGGTGGCATAGAGATGATCGCTATGCAGAGAAACTGGCCACACCTGATGTGAGCGTGGCGGATCTGATCGGTGATGTGGATCCAATCAAAGCTGCCAATAAAGGCTTGGATTATTCAGATGAAAGAGTGATTCATTTTGGTATCGTTCCTCGTTCCCATCGTTCGGTATTCGTGATCAATGAGTTGCCCGATCTACAGGCGCGTATACAAGTATCACTCTTCAATATTTTGCAAGAAGGCGATATTCAGATCAGAGGCTTTAAGCTGCGTTTGCCTTTAGACATTCAATTCGTTTTCACGGCTAATCCAGAAGACTATACGAATCGAGGTAGCATTGTTACACCATTGAAAGATCGTATTGAAAGTCAGATCCTGACCCACTATCCGGTTGATCTGCCTACGGCTCGGGCCATTACGGATCAGGAAGCGAAATTGGGTGCCGATCAAGTAAAACGAGTTACGGTAAACGATCTGGCGAAAGACCTAGTGGAACAAGTCGCCTTTGAAGCCAGAAATAGCGAGTTGATCGACGAGAAAAGCGGTGTCTCCGCTCGTTTAACAATTACGGCAATGGAGAACTTGGTCAGTGCGGCAGAACGGAGAGCTTTGATCAATGATGAAGCCAGCACGCACATCAGAGTAGGAGATATGTGGGGCATCATCCCCGCCATCACAGGTAAGGTAGAGTTGGTTTACGAAGGGGAACAAGAAGGAGCGTTCATTGTAGCGCAGAACTTAGTAGGGCAAGCCATTCGCAATCAGTTTTCTGATTATTTCCCTACGCCAGATACTCGCAAACGCAATAGAGGAGGGGAAACAAAGAAAAACCCTTATCAACGCATCATCAACTGGTTCTCTGAAGGGCATAATATTGACCTAATGGTAGATAGCAGTAATGCTGATTATGGCAAAATACTGCATTCTATTCCGGGCTTGAATGAAACAGTAGAAAATCTACATCCCGATGCTTCTGCTGCTGATAAACTCTACTTAATGGAGTTCTTATTACACGGCTTGGCAGAGTTTTCGCAAATCAGCAAAGGAATGGTGCGCTCTGGTTTTACCTTTAAAGATCTACTGAGCAGCATGGTAGATCTGGACGGACTTTTAGGGGATGAATGATACAAAAAGTAAAAAAAGCGTTGCTAAACAGCAACGCTTTTTTTATTAAACCACTAAGACGTTAGCACGAAGTCTTATGTCTTACGTCTTAAATCTTATGTCTTCATAAATCAATACCCGAACAACTCATCCAAGCTCGCCTCTTTATAGCTGCCCAAAGATTTCAGGTATTCCATGTCCAGTTCATCTTTCTTACCCGTAACTAAGAAGGAGAAAGGCTTCGCTTTCACATGCTGGTTAAAGAAACGCTCCATATCACGAATGTTCATGTTCTCAATGCTCTCATACACATCTTTACGCACATCATAGTCTAAGCCACGATCTTTAGCTGTTAAGTAATTGAAATACTTGTTGGTTTTAGTGATCCGCTCTGTCTCCATCTGCTTTAAAATGGAAGTACGCGCACCTTCAAATTGCTGGTCGATCTTAGGCATGTCATTCAGCAGACCACGCATAGCTGTAATGGCATCCTGCATTTTATCCGCTTGTACACTCATGCCAGCACGTAAGTAGTGGGCTTCATCTTTTTTACGAGGTACGGTAAAGAAAGAATAAGCACTATAAGCCAATGCCCGCTTCTCGCGAATCTCTTGGAAAACGATCGAAGACAGACCAGAGCCGAAATACTCCCCGAATACACGAGTATAAGGTATGTGCTTAGGTGTGAACTGCTCGTCTTTGCTCAACATCATGATTCGTGCTTGCACCATGTCATAATCAACAAAGATCACCTCGTCTTCTAAAGTTTCCTTTTGCTCGAAGGTTGCTGCTGCTGGATATGGTTTCAGTGTTTTAGGCACTTGATGTGCGCTGCTTAACAACTTACAAACATCTTTCATCTCCTTACTACCGTAGTAGAAAGCATAATGCTCGTAGCTGGTTAAAGACTTGATACGGTCGATCAGCTCGCTGGCTTTAACCTGCTTCAATTCTTCATTGCTCAGTTTATGTGTGAAAGGTGAGTTTTTACCATAGACTCCATAATTGAACAAAGCACTTGAAATAGAACGGGGGTTACTTTTCGCATCCTCACGCTCTTTCAAAACACCTGCGATCATATTTTGCAATGCGGTTTCATCAGCCACAACATTTGCCAGTACATGCTCAAATAGCGCAACGCCCTCTTCTAAAGATTCGTCTAAGCCCGTTAAGTTCACATAAGCACGCTCGCCCGAAGAGAATACATCAAAGCTCAAACCCAACTTGTAGAACTCTTGTTGCAGCTGCTCCGCACTGTATTTGCTGGTACCCAAATAAGGCAAGTATTTGATCGCCAAGCCCAGCATCTTATCATTTCTCGTACCCATATCCAAGATGTAGTACAAGTTGAAAGTCGCATTCGTCTCATTTTTGATGTAGTTCATATCTACACCTGTTTTGAGTGTTTCTTTCTTGATGTCTGCCGCATAGTCCAAGAATACAGGCTTCAATCGGTCTGTACCCATGGCATTGAATTCATTGTAAAAATCAGAGCCATTTGCCCGTTCCATTTCAATAGGAGTAATAGGTGGCTTTTCTACTTTATAGGCAGAATCATCATCTCCTTGGCGTTTGAATACCGCTACATAATGGTCGTAATGCTTATTCACGAACTCAACAATGTCCTGTTTCGTGATCTTGCTCAGCTCGTCCATCTCGTTCACATAATCCGACCAAGGTCTATTCTCAATGAATGCGGATACCATCTTTCTGTTACGTAGCCAATTGCTTTCATAGCCTTTGATCTCTGATAATTTAAAATCTTTGATCACCGCATCGATCAACCAATCGTCGAATTTGCCCGCCTTCAGTAGTTCAATTTGTTCAAGTAGCAAATCTCTTACTTCTTCTAGGCTCTGACCTTCACGCGCTTTACCATTCAGTACATGAATGGAGTAATCCACCATAGAATACTGATAGCAGCCGCCATCTAAGATCTTTTGCTTTTGGATCAGGTTCAAGTCCATCAAACCCGCTTGGCCATTCGCCAAAATGGCATCCATCAGCTTTAAGATTTTCGCTTCTTTAGAGCCAGCACCCTTAAAGCGATAGTATAAATTCACATAGCCTGCTTCTTGACCGAACACCTCAGTAGTGATGTTTTCGGTCATGGGTGGTTCTGGTTTGAAAGACCATTCCGGTACTTCGCCGGAACGCATATCACCAAAGTACTTTTTGATCATTTTGATGGTGGATTCCGGCTCAAAATCACCAGCCAGCACGATCGCCATATTGTTGGCCACATAGTAAGTGTCAAAGAACTTCTGGATCTCGACCAAAGAAGGGTTTTTTAAATGCTCACCTGTACCGATCGTAGGAATGCTATAAGGGTGATTCGGGAATAAACGCTTCAACATGGCTTGATAAACCTTGCTGCCATCGCGATCCTGACTCATATTGAATTCTTCATACACCGCTTCTAATTCTGTGTGGAATAGACGCAAAACCAACATTCTAAAACGCTCGCTTTCCAGCTTTAACCACTTCTCCAATTCGTTCGCAGGTATGTTATTGATGTATACCGTTTGATCCGTGCTGGTGTAAGCATTGGTATATTTCGCTCCCAAAGAGGACACCATCTTATCATACTCGTTAGGCACGGCCAGTTTGGAGGCCTCAAAGCTTACACTATCGATTTGAGCGTAGATGGCTTTTTTCTTTTCGGGTTCATCTTCCTTCATATGTGCTTCATACAAGTCGCGGATCTGATCTAATAAAACTTTCTCTTCTTCCCAATTAGAAGTACCCACTTGGTCGGTACCCTTGAAAAGCATATGCTCTAAATAGTGAGCAAGACCGGTCGTTTCGCGAGGGTCTTGTTTACAGCCCACACGCACTGGAATCGCGGTTTGAATTCGAGGCTCATCTTTATTTACGCTTAAGTAGACCTTCAAGCCATTGTCAAGCGTATACATTTGCACCTTAAGCGGATCGCCCGCTACGCTATCAAAAGCGGTCTGAGCTTGAACTTGCATGCTAATGAGGATAAGTAGAAAGCAACTTAGTAGCATTGAACTACTGCCTCCTTGTTTTAATATTGTCCAGTTCATAGTAAGAATAGGAGTTTATGTTTGTGTTAATTGTTTTTTTATTTGGGCGTGCCCCTGCGGGTCGGGCTATCCGTTCAAATTCAGCCGCTGCCTGCTGCTGTTTGGCAGGCGTAGCGGTGTCTTCCTCTGATCAGCCCCGCTACGCCGCCAAACAGGGCGCATTCAGCGGCTTCATAACCACTACTATCCCTCACGCGGAAACAATTTGAAAATTAGTCAATTTCAGAATTTGAAAATTCAATTATTTTCAAATTAGCTAATTATCAAATTTTCAAATTGATACGATCAATGATCCAACTCCAGCCCGAATTTGACCACTAAATCTTTGATCTTCGGATTAGCCTTGTACATTTCCTCGTATTTTTCTTTGGGGGTGTAGGCTTTGCGTTCTTTTTCTCTAGCGGCTTTTATGCTTGGGTCAATAAGCATCTCCAAACGGTAGTTCGGATTGTTCAGCTCCGTCTTTAGCTGCTGTAGAAAGTCGTGCGCCTCCATTTTAATCCGTTCGATCTCAAATGTACTCGCTAACTCAATACGGATCTGATGCTTTGCTTGATCTAACTTAGGCACTACTCGCTTGAGTATGGCACCGCCTGTACTGCCTTTGTCAAAAGGAGCAGTAAATGCTGCCCATTTAGAAGTTAGTAGCTCATCAGTGAGTTCTATTACTTCTTTCGGCTGGGAAGATTTATTTTTTTCCGCTTCTTCCTGCTCTTTGCGTTGGTTTTCATGCAGCTTACCTAGAGAAGTGATCGCAAGCCCATCTTTCGACTTCGGCTTTTTACGTAGTAGGCTCTTAGCTTTTGCTGGTGCTTCAGGGACATCTACCTGCTTGCCCAAATCGTTGCCGGGCTGTACCGCAGGATCAGTGGATGGTTCTACTGAAGGTGGAGTAGTTGCTTTAGGAGGGGTACTGCTTACGACTTCACTTTTTTTTTCAACGGAAGGTGCGGATGCGGTCGTAGGGGCGGCGATCATGGTCGGCACACCGGCTTTTGCCAGATCCACTACATTGGTGATGTGGCACATTTTCAGCAACACCAATTCGATTTGTAAACGCTTATTCTGGCTTTCTCTGTAGCCTTGCATGCATTCATTAGCCAATTGCAAGGCACTTAGCAGAAAGCTGGTAGGAGTGATTTTACACTGCTCACCATAGCGTGCTCTTAGCTTTGGACTCACTTCTAATAAAGCCAAGGTGCGCGGGTTTTTACAGACCAATAGGTCGCGGAAATGCCCGCAAAGCCCCATTAAAAAATGATCGCCTTCAAAACCATCTTTCAGAATTTGATCCAGGGCCAACAAGACACTACTACTATCTTGAGCAAGCAATGCGTCTGTCAGTTTAAAATAATGGTCGTAATCCAGTACATGCAGGCTGTCTAAAACATGCTGATAGCTGATAGTACCACCACTAAAGCTGGCAATACGGTCAAAGATGGACAATGAATCGCGTAAGCCACCATCTGCTTTTTGAGCGATCACATGCAGTCCGTCTTCTTCGGCTGTTATGCCTTGATCCTCACTGATGTATTTTAAATGCTCCACAATATCAGCTACAGCTACTCTTCCGAAATCGAATATCTGGCAGCGGGAGAGAATGGTAGGTATGATCTTGTGCTTCTCAGTGGTAGCCAAAATGAAGATGGCGTAGTGCGGAGGTTCTTCTAAGGTTTTTAGGAAGGCATTGAAGGCTGCTTGAGAGAGCATGTGTACCTCATCAATGATGTATATCTTATAGCGCCCGCTTTGCGGTGCGAACCGAACTTGCTCTATGAGTTTGCGAATGTCTTCTACAGAATTATTAGAAGCCGCATCCAGCTCGAAGATATTAAGGGAGGCTTGTTCTTGGAAAGTTTTACAGGAGTTGCAAGTGCCGCAAGGTTCTACCTGATCGTCTGTAACAGCATTGCCGCTTTCTAATGCAGCTTGCATGCTGCTGCAATTCAGTGCCTTGGCGAGAATACGAGCACAAGTGGTTTTACCGACCCCTCTTGGTCCACAGAATAAAAAGCTCTGGGCGACTTTACCATTCTTGATCGCATTTTTCAAGGTAGTGCTTACCGTACGTTGGCCTACTACTTCGTCAAAACGAGTAGGGCGGTATTTCCTTGCCGATACAATAAATGCCATAAGGTGGTGAAGTGGTTTATTTGATCGTAAAGATAGCTATTGAAAGTATAGTAGCATGTTTTGCCCTTATTTGCTAGCATCTATTAACGATTCTATGAGTTTTTCTAAGGCATTAGGTACTAAACTGGCACTGTAATTCAATCTAATGCGGTGACGAAGGACGGGTTTTGTCATTGTTTCAATGTCTGTTTTTAGTACGGAGAAACGACCATTGAGTAAGGCATTGGCTTTGGCGCAAAGTATTAGGGCTTGTCCTGCTCTGGGTCCTGCCCCCCATGTTACTTGTTCTTTAATGAAGAGGTAGGGGCTATCATGCGGACGGGTGGATCTTACCATATGGTTGACCCACTTGACCAGATCCGGACTAATGCTCACTTGGCGGGTGTAGTCTTGTAATTCGAGTATGTTTTCTGCTTGAATGACAGCATTGACTTTTACTTTTTTTACACCTGTGGTGGCGTTCAAAACTTTAAGTTCGTCCTCTTCGCTGGGATAAGGCATTTTAATGTACAACAGGAAGCGGTCTAATTGGGCTTCGGGTAGTGGGTAGGTACCTGCTTGTTCTATGGGGTTTTGGGTAGCTAGAATGAAAAAAGGCCGGGGCAGGGGGTAGGTCTGTCCGGCATAGGTGACATGTCTTTCTTGCATGCATTCTAGGAGTGCTGCCTGGGTTTTAGGCGGAGTACGATTCACCTCATCGGCTAGAACGATATGGGCGAAGATGGGTCCTTTAACAAAACGAAAATCGGTTTGTCCGCTGGCGTGTTGCTGAATGACTTCTGTACCCAGAATATCACTCGGCATAAGGTCAGGCGTAAACTGTATGCGTTTGAAGGATAAGTCGACCGCCTCTGCCAATGTACTTACTAATAGAGTTTTTGCTAAACCGGGTACGCCTTCTATTAAAGCATGCCCTCCTGCCAGTAGACTGATGAGCAATTGGGAAACGACTTCTTCTTGTCCGAAGATCACTTTGTGAATTTCTTGGCGTAAGTCAGCTAGTTTAGCTAAGAGGGTATTGATTTGTTCTTGCGTGTTCAAAGCATCGATTTGTTACGGCAAGGTACTAATTACGGATTACTTCTGCGAGGGATAGGAGCGGTATTAAGTGGCTTGAATGGCGAGTGAGTGCGCCCGTTGCGGGGGCGGCCCAGAGGTAGCCACCGCAACGGGCAGCAACGAACCGCCAGGCAAGGCGCTTGATTTAGCGGATAGCCCGTACCCGGAGCTTGCGGAGGGGCGCAGCATGATTAAAAGTAGTATAAAAATAAAAAAGGGACTGTCTAATACATAAGACAGTCCCATCCTCCTAAAATACAAAGTGGTCTACACTTGTATAGTTAAACAATAAGAAATCACGAAGAATTTATACCAAGACGGCTTGAGGTTTACGGTCATTGATGGCTTTCTCCACCAGCTTAACCTGATCATCTAACTTGGTATGCGTTCTTGGGATGATCTGCAAATCGATATCACGGTACCTGGCGTTGGTTTCGAATTCATCGATCAGCTCAATCACATCTTGGTCAATATAAACAGATTTAGAACCGTCGATGATGACTTTAGAACCATCAGGGATCTGAGTTAATGTACGCTGGATGCTTGCTTTATTGATGAAGGTTACCTCTTCCGCTAATGCTAAGTGAATCAGACCGTCTTTTAACTCGTCTTTAGATTGTACCAAGAAAGGCATTTTGTAGCTGTTATAGAGGACATAGAAGATGGCAACTGCCATACCCATTCCGATACCCATCAACAGATCCGTGAATACGATACCTAAAATAGTGACCATGAAAGGCACGAAGTGACCTTGCCCCAACTTGTACATTTGCTTGAATAAGGCTGGTTTTGCCAATTTGTAACCCACTAAGAATAGGATAGCTGCCAAACTTGCTAATGGAATCATGTTGAGAACGAAAGGAATCAAGGTAGCGCAAGCCAATAAGATAAAGCCGTGCAAGATGGCCGAAATTTTGGTCTGACCACCTGATTGGATGTTCGTGGAACTACGTACAATTACCTGAGTGATGGGCAAACCACCGATCAAACCTGAGATGATGTTACCCACACCTTGTGCTTTCAACTCCTGATTAGCAGGCGTTACTCTTTTTTGAGGATCTAATTTATCGGTCGCGTCCAAACATAATAGTGTTTCTAAACTTGCTACAATTGCTATAGTGGCACCTACGATCCATACCTGTGGATTACCGATCTGACTGAAATCTGGCAAGGTGAACAGGTTCAAGAAACCATCGAAGCTACCTGCAACAGGAATGTTTACGACTTGTGATGCGGTCAAAGCCAAATTCGGCATGTTTTGGAATACTAAGTTCAGTACGATACCCGCGGTCACTGCTACTAGAGGACCTTGTATGATCTTGAAGATTTTGATTTTTTTCATGAACGACTGTTCCCATAGAATCAAAATAGCGATAGAGATCATTGCGATTATGGTAGCTCCAGGGCTGATCGCCTCGAACATATAATAGAGTTCAGACAGGGTGTTGTGACCATCAGGTTGGTTGAATGCGAGACTGCCCTCATAGTCTTTATCATAGCCAAAGGCATGAGGTATCTGCTTTAAAATGATGATTATACCGATACCCGATAACATTCCTTTTATCACGGAGGAGGGGAAATAATAACCGATGATACCTGCTTTGGCAAAGCCCAGCAGCAATTGAATGACACCACCGATAACCACGGCTAATAAGAAAACATCGAAGGCTCCTAATTCAGTGATGGCGGTTAAAACGATCACAGCAAGACCAGCGGCTGGCCCACTTACCCCTAATTGGGAGCCACTCAAGGCACCCACGATGATACCACCTACGATACCTGCGATGATACCAGAAAATAAAGGTGCTCCTGATGCCAGTGCGATACCTAAACATAGGGGAACCGCTACGAGGAACACGACTATGGAAGCCGGGATGTCACTTTTTAAGTGACCGAACAGATTAACGTTTTGCTTTTCTGTCATGATTGAAAGTGTTTGTGGATTACTTTGTAGTAGAAGGAGAATGCATGATAGCATTGCTATTATGCAAATATACGAACCTTTAACGCATGATTGGTGAACTTGTTCGCGCTATTCATTATTTTTGACAAAAATTTAGTTTTACTATGGCAGTAGGCATCAAAATGATCTTGAACGATCGCCTATATATTAGAGATCCACAGGAAACGGCATTGGGGCAGAAGATCATTAAGCACAGTATTTTAATGATCGATGAACTGGGTTTTGAGACTTTTACCTTTAAAAAATTAGCGAAGGCGATGTCTTCTACGGAAGCCTCTGTTTATCGGTACTTTGAGAATAAACACCGACTATTGATCTATTTGGTAGCGTGGTATTGGGAGTGGGTCAGTTTTTTAATCGACCTGAATACGGCCAATATCGCTTCAGGGGAGGAACGTTTGAAGATCATTATTAAGACGATCGTTCATGCAAAGCGAGAAAACCCGGCTATTGGATATGTGAACGAGCAGATTTTACACCGAATCGTTATTTCTGAAGGGGCTAAAGCCTATCATACGAAGGCGGTGGATAGAGAGAATACGGAAGGCTTGTTTTTGAATTATAAGCAGTTGTGCGATAAAGTAGCGGATGTGATCAGTGAGATCAATAGCGAGTTTCCCTACCCACATGCTTTGGCCAGCAATTTATTCGAGATGCACAACAACCACATTTTTTTCGCGGAGCATTTACCTCATTTGACGGATGTTCAGGTAAAGGAGGGGGATTACAATCAGGTTGAGTGTATGATGGTTTTCTTTGCGTTCAGGCTTATAAAAAAATAAGGCGATATCACATATAGCGACATCGCCTTTCACTCTTACCAGTTTTACGGTACTTAATATATCGTCTAGTCGTAGCGTATCTGATCCATACCGATCTTACTGGCATTGGGTCTGTACTTATTGAAATCAGCTACCGTAATATTTCCGTCCATATTGCCATCACTATCTTGGTAGACGTTGATCTCTGACATGTGCGTATTGAATACATTCTGATCATCAACAGTAATCACACCCTCGTGTGAATAATCTCCAGCGGACAGTGCATAAACACCCGGGTTGATTTCTTTCAATTGTCCGGCACCTCCGAGTATGTTCGCAGGCTCAGACATGCTGAACATATCCGTATTCGGCAGGCTAATGGCTGCATTGGAAATCACATCCAAGTGGTTGCGGGCACGTAGCGCGATGTAATAATCACCTGGTCCTACATTGGTGAATTGTAATGTTGCTCCGTCTGTATTCACGATCACGCCATCTTCCAATAAAAGAGCGGCATGTGTTTCCAGAATAGAATAATTGTCCGTAGCATCTCTTAGTTCAACCAACACCCAATCTACTATACCCGCAGCAAAGCTATTTGCAGGGTCAAAAGATTCGGGACCGGTATAATTCCAAGGAACTTTATTGAATGGCTGCGCATTGGGAACAAGTCCCGCATCCATCAATTTGGTGTGCATGACGCTTGTGCCAGTGATGAGTGCCCCTTCCAGCATGGCTGAAATGGATACCCCAACAGGAGGCGTAAGTCCGGTGAAGGTATCAATATAGCAGCTTGGATCTACGACCATGCTCGGGTCTACAATACCGAGTTTGCTGCTTAGGAATGAGCCAAAGTAAGTTGCTGTAACAGCTCCATTACTCGCACCCAGCCAGTCTTGTAGTAAGGTGGTGAAAACTTGTCTATAATCATGCTGCAACTCGCTTTCGGCCAAAGCGCCAATACCGTCTATATTATTCAAAGTCGGATTATTACCAACAACACCAGCGGCGGCGGCACTACCAAAAACAAAGCAAGGGGCGTAAGTACCATGATCGGTACCATAGCTGCCGTTAGAGATGACCTTACGTCCGAATTCGGAGAAAGTGCAGCCCAGTACTCTATCTGCTATGCCTAGTGCTGCTAGATCATCTTGGAAGGTCTTGATCGCATCAGATAATGTAGTAAGCAGTTCAGCATGATTACCCGTAGTGGGGTCAGAAATATTGACCTGTCCGCTATGGGTATCAAAACCACCGTACTCACATAAAAATACTTTGGTTTGAGAGCCGCCACTAATAAGACGGGCAACGGTTCTCAACTGATTGGCTAATCTGTTATCCGGATAGGTGGCCACATTTGTGCCTAAATCGAATACCTCAGAAATTCGCTCTGCGTAGACCTCTAAGGTGTTCTGCATATTGTAGATATACTCCAATTGCTCACCATATTCAGTAGCTGGGAACGGACTTAGTGGGGCGGTACCGATAGAAGATACCTGATTATAGAAACCAGAGGCATCTTGCCCGCCTAAGTTGACAGAAATACTATTGTCATTATCAGAGAAGAAACCAGCGGAAGAAGAACTTCCGCCCAGCTCAATACCAAGCGGGTCGGGCATTTCGAGGTTCGGGTTACCCGCAGCCATTGGGAAGGAATAATCTAAATATCTACCCATCCAACCTGTGGTCAATCCAGCAGAGCTTGTTCCATCGGCACCACTTAACATAATGTCGGTGCTTTTGAAATGCGAACGGTTCTGGCTGGGGTAGCCCACTGCTTGGATGATGTTTAACTGCCCGTCATCATACAGGTCTTTAAAACCTGTCATGACAGGATGAAAGCCACATTGCTGTGCGCTTGCTAAACTGCTATCTACCTCCAAGTATGCATTAGGTCCACTCTCTGGAATTTGCATATTGAAGCGGTAAGTCGCATAATCCGCATATTGATTAATGGGAATAAGAGTATTGATACCATCGTTACCGCCATTTAGTCGAATGATAACAAGTACTCTGTCAGTAATGCCATCACATGTGGTCAGCATAGCTGGTGTTGCGAAGGTACGCAGCATGGTACCGTTCAAAAGAAGTGGTGCGGCACTTAATTTACCGCCTAGTTTTAAGAAATTTCGCCTATTCATGGTGTGTTGATTTTTTAGAATGAAATAAAAGGAAACGTGCCATGAAGGCTACATCATTTGATACTCACCAGTATAGAGTACCGATTTGAAGAAGCGGAACAACATGAGATAGACCTCGTCAGGATCCCCACTGGTGATGTAATTATTCCATTCATAGGTCCAATCATAGGCGGGTAGTCCGTCTAAGAAAATGGTATTTAATAAGTAGTCGAATCTGTTCGTACCGGGTGATTCTGGCAAGAAATAGTCAGTCACTTCCTGTACAATGGTACTGGCGTCATAAGGGTCAGAACAGAACGATTGTATAAAACTGATCGGGTTGAATTGAACACCACCGAAATTACCCGGTGCGATCACTTTTTGGTTGAGCAGTAGCATCTCTCCGAACTTATAGCGGGAGATGGCCGTGCTGCCATCGAACCATAAGCGACTATAGTTGGGTTCTTGATAATCGGATGGATAGCCGGCAACAGAAGGGGGTACGAAAGGGATCATGCCCATCTGCCCTAATAAGAAACCTATAATGTTGATTCTCAAAAATTGATTGTAAAGCTGATTGGCTTCTGTAAACGGATCATATGTAGGTAGGCCAAGCATACTCAGCGTTTGCAGTACATGTGATATAGGATCTCTCAATTTTGAGCCGATGATCTCATCGCTGCTATCGCTATCGTCCTCATCATAAAAGTGAACACTTTTGAATAGCTCTTTAAAGGCAAACGACAGATCATAGTCATTGTCTCTTAAAGTAGCTGCCAGTGGTTCTATAATGTCTGTTTCTATTTCTGTAGTTATCCGGTCACTAACGAAGTAGCGATAGATCTTACGACAAATGAAACGAGCGGTTTCATCTTGATCAAAGACCATATTTACTAAATCTTGTAGCTCTCTCACCATATCATAGGCATCTACAGCCCCCGTAATGGATGCGGACCCAAATTTGTCGCTAAAGGTTTTGGTGGTGGTGTCATGTTGAGCATATTGAGGAGTACCAACTGGAACATTTAGGTCGGGGTCAATTAATGCCCCTCTCGGTCCCGCTACCCAGCCACTGAATACTTTAGCTGCTTCTACTATATCAGATTCGGTATAGTTGGTGTAACTATCGGGTCCATCTTGTGGACCTTTGCCAATGGTGAATAACTCAAAGAATTCTCTTGCATAATTCTCATTCGGACTAGCTACGGTATTTTCGTTACCGTTCAGGAAAGTGAGCATGAGTCGATCTATGCTCATGCGCAAAGCAAAATCTTTATAGCTGCCTGCGGAGTAATAAGCCAATCGATATAAATGATCAAAACCAGCACCAGCATCATTAGCAGAACTAGCATCTACTGTAAAACAAGTATGCAAAAAGAACTGAAACTTATAGTGACTACTATTGTCTTGTAGCGCATTATACAGCCACCAAGCTAGGATGTATTCTCCTTCATTATCTACATCCTCAGAAGGTGTGCAAGAAGGAGGCATAGTGCCACAATTAATGAAATACTCACCAGTAGGGGCATGGATAGGTTCTGGATAGATCGTGCTGGCAGGCGTGTCGATCAATTGATCAACTGCTGCATCTGGTGTTAAGAGAGCGAACTCGTCAATACGTTCTTTTGAAACATTATAGGTCGTTCGGCGCAGTAAGTGAGCGGCCAAACGCCTTCCAAGAACATCTGTCTTGGGTGCGAGAGATGCCATAATTATTGTGTTGAGTGAATTTGGACAATGCATGAGCCCTTACGTCAAAAATACTTTTTTTGATGGTGGGAAATATTGACCTATGTTAATTAATCTTTTTGCTGGTCTATGAAGTATTGGGTACAATTCCGCCTCAATAAAAAATGCCGCACCATATTTGGTGCGGCATTTTTTTAACTACCTCTCTACCTCAATCTCAAAAGAAGAGATTAATCATACCGTATCTGATCCACTCCGATCTTACTCGCATTAGGCTTGAATTTATTAAAGTCGGCCACAGTGATATTGCCATCCATATTACCATCGCTATCTTGGTAAACGTTGATTTCTGACATATGGGTGTTGAATACGTTTTGGTCATCAACAGTTACAATACCTTCATGATTGTAGTCGCCTGCAGATAGGGCATAAATACCCGCACTTACCTCTTTTAGCTGCCCTGCACCACCAAGTATATTAGCAGGGTCAGACATATTGAGTGCAGTCGTATTAGGTAAGCTGATCGCATTGGCACTGATTACATCAATGTGGTTACGTGAGCGCAGTGCTACATAATAATCTCCTGCTCCCACATTGGTGAATTGTAGCGTCGTACCATTTGTATTTACTACTGCGCCATCATCCAAAAGCAATGCCGCATGGGTTTCTAACACACTGTAATTGTCGGCCGCATCTCGTAATTCGATCATGACCCAATCAACGATCTCTGCTGTGAAAATAGCAGTAGGGTCAAATGATTCTGGTCCGGTATAATTCCAAGGGGCGGTATTGAAAGGCTGTGCACTCGGCACTAATCCACCATCCATTAGCTTGGTATGCATATCGCCGGTACCTTCTTGATACGCTCCCTCTAAAAGCACTGAAATAGAAACACCTATAGGAGCGGTTAAGCCGGTAAAAGTATCAATATGGCAACTTGGATCCACGACCATACTTGGGTCGATCAAATCGAGTTTGCTGCCCAAGAAACCACCAAATAAAGTAGCGGTAACCGCATCATCACTGGCTCCGAGCCAATCTTGTAATAGTGTAGTGAATATCTGACGGTAATCGTATTGTAATTCACTGGCGTTAAAAGCCCCATTATCGTCTTGATTGCTCAGCGTCGGATTATTCCCAATCACCCCAGCTGCCACAGGATCACCGAATAAGAAGCTCGGTGCGAAAGTACCGTGATCCGTACCATAACTACCATTGGAAATCACTTTTCTGCCAAACTCAGAGAAGGTACAGCCTACTACTTTATCGGCCAGTCCTAAGCCAGTAAGATCATACTGAAAAGCTTCGATCGCATTAGAGAGTTCAGCTAAGAGTTCCGCATGTTCACCAATTGTAGGGTCTAGGGTATCCGCTTGCCCGCTATGGGTATCAAAACCGCCTATTTCGCAAAGGAAGACCTTGGTTTTAGAACCGCCACTCAATAAACGAGCTACCGTTTTTAGCTGATTGGCTAAATCGGTATCAGGATAAGTTACTGCGTTCGCACCTGCTGTAAAGACTGTGGAAATACGTTCCGCATATACCTCTAAGCTGTTTTGCATATTGTAGATATACTGTAATTGCTCGCCATATTCTGAAGCGGGGAACGGACTCAAAGGCAATGTTCCAATAGATGATACTTGACTGTAGAAGCCTTCCGCATCTTGTCCGCCTATATTTACCGAAATGCTATCGGCATTGTCAGAGAAGAAACCTGCCGAAGAAGTACTACCTCCGATTTCGATGCCCAAAGGGTCAGGCATGTCCAAATTCGGATTTCCTGCGATCATAGGGTAGGAGTAGTCTAAATACCTACCGATCCAACCGGTATTGATACCGCCCGCTACCGTACCGTCCACGCCACTTAAAATGATGTCTGTACCTTTAAAATGAGAGCGATTGTGGTCGGGGTAACCTACTGCCTGAATGATATTGAGTTTTCCGTTGTCATACAGGTTTTTAAAACCGGTCATGGCAGGGTGCAAGCCACACTGTTGCGTGCTGGCTAAAGTTGGGTCTACGGTCAAGAACGCATTCGGTCCGCTTTCCGGAATCTGAATGTTGAAGCGGTAAGTCGCATAATCAGCATATTGATCGATCGGTATCA
>JAHDGT010000327.1 GCA_020631675.1 Bacteroidota bacterium | reverse complement strand
AACGGATAGCCCGGTGTATGCAGTGGAAAGCTGGTGTTTTTGATAGTCGGGATATTGTTGCAGAGCAAATTCATGAATTTGCTTTGCGGTATTTCCCAATGAAGTAAAGCCAGCTTTCTATTGCATACATGCGGCATGATGATAAATTTAATAACGCTGCAAGGGAACTAAAGATTTGTTAAACGTGCTGTTATTGTGTCAGTTTTTGGACTTTTTGCAATTAGAGTTGATGGATATACGCTGCTTTGTGGGGTCTAATACGAGATAGCTACAAAGCTTGTATGAATGGCGTATATTCGCGCTCTGTTTTTCATAATTGGTCGATCAATCACACGACAGCTAATGAATGTTTTTTTATTTGTGTCTATGATCAGAAACCTTTTCTATCGTAGGCGGGAGCACACACGGGTGCTCCCCTACACAAATACATTTGATCTGTTTTGTGGATCGTGATCGACTTGGATTTTTTACATCATGTTAGAATTACAATTACTGCGCCGCGACCCAGACTTTGTGAAGAAGAAGTTGGCGGTGAAAAATTTCCAACCCCTTAGTCTGGTAGACGAGGTGTTGTCGGTGGACGAACGTCGCCGTAAGATGCAGGGGGAGATGGATGAAGTTTTAAACAAGAGTAATATCATCTCCAAAGAGATCGGTGGTTTGTACCGCAATGGTCAGCGAGATGAAGCAGAGCGTAAAAAATCCGAGGCCTCCGCATTGAGTGACCAGGCTCATGAAATGAAGAAGGAGCTGCAAAAGGTGGAGAAAGAGCTGTTCGACCTGATGGTGCACCTGCCTAATTTACCGCATGATTGTGTGCCTCCGGGTAAGGATGAGCACGATAATGAGGTGGTGAAAGAAGTGGGCGAGCTTCCTGAACTGAATGGCGAGTATGTGAAGCCGCATTGGGAATTGGCGGAGATGTTCAACATCATCAGCTGGGAGCTGGGGGTGAAGATAACGGGGGCTGGGTTCCCGGTGTACATTGGTAAGGGCGCGCGCATGCAGCGGGCCATGATCCAGTATTTCTTGGATGAGGCCGTGAAGGCGGGCTATATGGAGTACCAAGTGCCGCATTTGATCAATGAGGATAGTGGTTTTGGTACGGGTAGCTTACCGGATAAGGAGGGGCAGATGTACCACTGCCGCGATGATAACTTCTACTTGATCCCTACGGCGGAAGTGCCTTTGACCAATTTGTACCGCGGTGATATGCTGAAGGAGGATGAGCTGCCGATCAAATTGGTGGGTTATACGCCTTGCTTTAGACGAGAGGCGGGTTCTTATGGTAAGGAGGTGCGTGGCTTGAACCGTGTGCACCAGTTTGATAAGGTGGAGATCGTGCAGTTCACCACACCGGAATTGTCTTATAAGACTTTGGACGCGATGGTGGCGCATGTGGAAGGCTTGTTGAAGAACTTAGGGCTGCCCTACCGCATCTTGCGTTTGTGTGGGGGCGATGCGACTTTCGCTAGTGCTTTGACTTATGATTTTGAAACTTATTCTGCTGCGCAGAAATTGTGGTTGGAGGTGAGTTCTGTGTCTAATTTCGAGACTTTCCAGACGAACCGCAT
Source organism: Bacteroidota bacterium (assembly GCA_020631675.1). GTDB lineage: Bacteria > Bacteroidota > Bacteroidia > Chitinophagales > UBA2359 > JAHDGT01. Next base: position 3,914 of record JAHDGT010000327.1, on the reverse strand, counting down.
GAAGCTTCGCTACAAGGCTAAAGAGGATGGTAAGAAGCATTTGGTGCATACTTTAAATGGTAGTGCCTTGGCTTTGCCTCGTATCTTAGCTACGATCATTGAGAATTATCAAACGCCGGAGGGGATCGTGGTGCCGGAGGTGTTGCGTCCTTATACTGGTTTTGATATTATTAATTAGATGAGAGATTTAATGGGCGATATTCGGTATTCGATGGACTTACGTCCGTCGCTTTGGTATGTCGTCCCTTTGGGACTCTGTTAATAGAAAAGGGGCTGTATCAAAATTGATACAGCCCCTTTTTTTGTTTTGGCTCTATGTTACGATGGATTATTCGTCGCAGTCTTCGTAGGTGTAGTCTTCTTTGTATAGTGCTTGTGTACCTGTAGCACTGGTCAACTCTACTACATTACAATCACATTTATAGACCGGTAGTGTTCTTGAGAAGTTACCGAAGTTCAGGTCGATCACCAAAGTATCACCCTCGTAGAAATAGTCATGCGGATTAGGGATCGCATCTTCTATAGGACCGAATGTCCCTGTGGTATCCGAGGTGTAAATGGTGTATTGTAAACCATTTTCAAATTGCCAAAGCGTATTGATCTGATCGGCTTGCACGATCCATCTGCCTTCGATCGTGCAGTCTAAATCGTTATCATTATCATCTTCTTTATCACAGCTGAATAAGCAAAGACAAGAGAGGGCGGTAAACATTAAAAGCAAGTGTTTCATAACTGATATAGTTTGTTGGTTAGTGAACTCATTTGTGAAATGAAGCTGCAAAACTAACGAAGCCCTATCACAAACAATTGCTTTTTTTGTATTTATATCTTTTGTTTTGTCGGGTGTGCGATGTGGAAGAAGATTTATTCTATTCTTCTTTGCCTTGATGCAAAGAAGCAAAAATCAAGACTGCTTTCATTTCTTAACGCCATTTAGTGCCAAAAAAGCTAAAATCCAGAAACTCGCCGACTGCGTCAGGCTCAGACAGTCTGGATTTCTTAACGCCTTTTTGACCCGAAATGACTAAAATGAAAAAGGTCGACCCTTTTTCTCGAATAGTCAATTAATGAGCTGTTCTAAAGTTTTTTAAAGCATTTTCAAATTAGCTCATTGCCAAATTTTCAAATTGGTCAGACCTCATTCCCACTCATACACCCGTTTCACTCTGGGGCTGATGTTGGTCAGTACCTCATAGCTGATGGTATCCATTTGTAGGGCCAGTTCTTGTATGGGGCGTTCTTTACCAAAGACGAGCACTTCTTGTCCTACCTTAACTTCCTCCTCCTCAAAATCGCTGATGTCGATCATGCACATGTCCATGCAGACTTTGCCGATGATGGGTACGGTTTTACCATTTAATAAGAGTGTGCCCTTGCCTTGACTAAGTGACCGTCGCAAGCCATCGCCATAGCCAATGGCCACGGTGGCTGTTCTCAATGGTTTTTCCGCTTGGGCGCTTCTGCCGTAGCCGATCGTTTGCCCTGTTTCAAGCGTTTTGATCTGAGAAATGTAGCTGGATAAACGACCTACTTCCTGCAATTGATCCTGAACTTCCGCACTAGGGTCAATGCCATACAGACCAATACCCAAGCGCACCATCTCAAATTGGTAAGTAGTACCGAAACGGGCAATGCCGCTGCTGTTCAGTACATGGCGCATAGGCGAGGGGCAGCCTTTTTCTCGCAATAGCTTTAAAATACGCTCGTAGCGCTGGGTGAATTGCGTCAGTTGCTGGCGTGAAAAATCATCATGTGCCGCCTCATCACTGGCCGCTAAATGCGTGAAGATGGACGCAATGGGCAGGGCAGTAGCATGTTCATTCAGAAAGCTTAGCAAAGCCTCAAAGTTGCTGTCATCAAAACCCAAGCGGTGCATGCCCGTCTCTATTTTCAAATGGATGGGCGTAGGGGCATCTTGCGGTCGTTCTTCTTCTACCACATCTTGCGTCTGTAGCCATTGTTCCAGCAGGCGCATGCTGTAGATCTCTGGCTCTATTCTGTAGCGCATACAGGTATCAAAACTCAGCGGATCGGGATTCATCACCATGATCGGCAGTTGAATGCCCGCCTCTCGTAGCGCGACGCCCTCGTCCACATAAGCCACGCCCAGGTAATCCACCTTGTGAAATTGCAGCAAGCGCGCCACCTCGGCACTACCGCTACCATAGGCGAAAGCCTTTACCATGACCATGATCTTGGTCGTATTATCAGGCAGCAATTTGCGGTAAATGTTCAGATTGTGCTCAATGGCATTCATATGGATGCGCAGCACCGTAGCATGTTGTTGCTGTTCTATATAATGGGCGATTCGCTCAAAGGTGAAGCTCCGTGCGCCCTTCAATAAAATGGCTTCCTGCTCAAAGTCGGGCGGGCCGATCAGGAAATCGGATGTCCGTTCAAAGAAGGCCGTTTCCAGATCGGGTATGGTTTCAAAAACAGCATGCGCTTGTTTCATTTCGCTGCCAATACCGATCAAGCGTTTTACCCCATGCGCTCGCAATAAGTCCGCGATCCGTTCATAGCGAATCGACTCTGGCAAGCCACTCTCCAATAGATCACTGAGAATGACCGTATGCTTTTTATGCTGCCGCTGCTCGCTCAACAAATTCAAGGCGATCTTCAGGCTGTCCAAATCGTTGCTGTAAGCATCATTGATCAGCGTAGCGCCATTGATCGCCGACTTCACCTCCAAGCGCATTTTCAAGGGGCGCAGTAAAGGCAGCTTCTGAGCGATCGCCTCTTCCGTATAGCCCGCATGCCAGAGGTAGGCGGCCACATGCAAAGCATTTTCCACAGATGCATCATCCGTATAAGGAAGCGGCAAGCGAAGCGTATAAGTGCCCAGGTCGTGCCCCTTCGCACTTTGGCGACTCATGGCTACTTCCGCCTGTTTTTCTTCATTTATGTTCAGCAATCGCCAACACAGGCAACTGCAATGGTAGTGTTCCGCATTTGCTTCACGAAGTGCTGTCAACTCCTTAGTGATCCGTTCTTCCGACCCATTATAAATCAGCAATCTCGATGAAAGGAACAAGCTCAATTTCTCTCGTATCTTCTCTTCCGTGCTACTAAAACCTTCATCATGCGCCGGACCAATATGTGTGAGTATGCCCACGCTGGGGCTTAGTATTTTTTCCAAGCGCGCCATCTCCCCCACAGTAGAGATCCCCGCCTCAAAGATCGCCAACTGATGCGCCTCCCGCATCCGCCAGACCGATAGCGGCACCCCCACTTGCGAGTTAAAACTCTTTGGGCTGCGCACAATGTATTCGTCATCTTGTAGCAACTGATGCAGCCATTCTTTCACCACCGTTTTCCCATTGCTGCCCGTGATTCCGATCAGCGGTATCGCGAACTGCTCCCTGTGCCAAGCCGCTACTACTTGTAGTGCCCCCAAAGTATCTTCCACTAGTAAAACATCCGCTTCTTCCAACTCATCCAGCTTCGCATTCGCATCACTGATCAGAAAATGTCGCGCCCCTTTTTCATAGGCTTCCCGCAAATGCTGGTGGGCATCGTGGTTCGGACCCACTAAGGCAATGAACAAGCCCCCTTTGGCACGAGTGATCGTACGCGAATCGATCAGCAATTCATCGATCATTATTTTTTGTGCCCTCGCTTCTGATCCTTGTAGATAAGTCGCGTTTGTGCTAGTGGCTATGTCTTTTAGCGTGTGCAAAACTTGGTTTTACTTTAAAGTCGTTTCAAGGGCAAGATAGCTAATTTTAAATGCTGATGTTCCCTTGTAGCGGCGCTGCTTGCCTGCGCCTTTTACAAGTACCTCCCACCTCCTGATTTGTAGGACAAAATGACTCTCTTTTCTTGATTCATACATTCAAAATTTGCCCATTCATCATTGTTTACAGGGCGCGTGCCCGCAATAAAAGCCTGCGCAAGCAGTCGTCACTAAAATT
>JAHDGT010000326.1 GCA_020631675.1 Bacteroidota bacterium | reverse complement strand
AGTACCAAGTATTGGTGCCTGGTTGTCCTTCGGCTTGTAATATGGTTACGGGTACGTACACTTTAGAGTTCCCGTCTGACCCTACTACGACTAGTTCTGAGATTTGTGCGGGTGATGCAGCGGTTGATCTAACAGCTACTTGCACAAGTACTTGTGCAGGTTCTAGCATTCCAGCCTATACTTCTAATGATGCGAGTACCATCACAAGTGTACTTGGAGTAGAGCCTTTCTTCTCTTGTGCTGCTGATGTTGCTAGCTTTACAATGCCTGCTGCTCCTACTAACTCAGATGGTGTGGCCTGTACACAAACCAGCTTCAGTTTAAGTGTAACTTGGAGTGATAATGCGGCAGGACAAACGATTGATTATTTAGATGTTTATGTGAATGGTGCATCAACCGCAGTTCCTTACCAGCAAATTGGATCTGGAGGTGCTTTTGGTACATTTGATATCACCGCGCTTGTTGGCGCACTTGCTCCAGGTGATTTAGTAGAAGTATTTGCTTCTGATAATGACTGTGCGAGTGTCGGCTTTGGTGTGAGCATGTCTTATAATATCGACTATAACTGCCCTGCGGTTACATCTGCGGGTGCTCCTGCTGACATTACGTGGTGGGATGCTTCAACAGCTGGCACCCAAGTAGGCACAGGCAGCAACTTCACGCCAACAGATACCGCACCAGGTACCTACACCTACTACGCACAATGCGAATGTGGTCCTTGTACCAGCTTCCGCACACCAGCCACCTTCACCATAGCTCCACTTCCAGTAGCCCCAGTAGTAGCAGACGAAACCCTTTGTTCTGATGATGTCGTACCTACTATCGATCCTGATGATGCGGGTACAGGCGTATTCAATTTCTATTCTGATGCGGCATTAACAACGGCTGTCGCAACTGGCGTAGCAGATTTCACACCTCCTGCTCCAGCACCGAATACACCAACTACCTACTATGTGACTCAGGTGGACAATAGCGCAGATGATCCACTAGTACCGAACACCGAACTGTGAAGGCCCTGCTGATGATTTCACGATCCTACAGTATGCGCCGATCACTGTTGGGGCATTCAATGACTATTGTGATAATGCCAACCAAGCGCGCATCACTTTCGAGTTCCCTGTTAATGGCGGTCAGCCTTCTTTCGACGCATCTAACTATACCTTAGCCATCACTGCTGATGCTACGGGTACAGCTACGATCGACAATGGTCCTATCTCTGATGGCGGTACTGCTGTGGTAAGCTTGTTCGCGGGCGCGCCGATCGGTACAGTGATCGATATTTCTATCACTGACGACTTCGGCTGTACCATCACGATCAGCTATACGACTACCTTCCAGTGTTGTATCGCTGAGGCAGGTGTGATCGATGCGGAAGGCGTTTGTCCTCCTGGTATTGATCCTATTACCGGATTAGAGACTTCCGCAGGTGATGACTTCGTGATCACACTGACCGGTTACCAAACCGATCCATTGTACGAAACTTGGGTCTTGATCCAAGATGTAAGTACAGGAAGCATCGTTGATGCGATCAATGTGGCAGGTGCTGCTTCGGTGAGCATCCCTTACACACAATGGGCAACTTACCCTAATGGTGCGGGTGTTGACTATGAGATATTCGCATATAACTTCTTAGTGGCTAATCCACCACTTCCTGCTCCTGCTATAGTTGCACCAGGTTCTGCAGCAGCAGCGGGTACAGCAACAGATGCCTATGATATTGGTTCTACTGATCCTATCTGTGGCGAAGTAGCTACTGGTGGCGAGTTCTTTATTCCTGAACCGTTCCAATTCTTGGGTACGGGTCTGAATACGGTTGAAGGAGTAACTGGTGGTCTGAATCCATTCTACTACAACGTACACTCTTTCGAAATCATCGGCGGTAATCCTCCTTATGAGTACATCTGGGAAGAAACAGGTTATGTGCGTCACTCCATTACAGGAGAAGGTCAAGTACGTGTGATCTATGCTGACGATGCAGAATGGGGAGTTACCGTTCAAGATGCTTTAGGCTGTGGCGATGATATGTTGATCTTTAGTAATGACTTTAGCAATACCCTATTGGGAGATGACTATATCATTGATATTGAAAGCTATGACATCGTTGGTGATAATCCATTTACCGGTGCACCAGAAGGATCTATCACGATCAATGTGACAGGTGGTATCATAGGCAATACCGGTATCGCTTATACAGGCGAGTACGATATGGAATGGAGTGGTTATGGAGGTGCTGCTATTCCGCATGCGGAAACAGTAGGACAATCATTCACTTGGGCCAACTTACACTACGGCTGGTATCAGGTACATGTTTGGTTAGAAAATGGATTAGCTACCGAAAATGACGTTTATGACGTGGGCGAAGAAGATACAGACGGTTGGTACTGGGTGCCTCGTGATATCCCGGGTTCTCGTGGTAAAATGGATGCGGAGGCAATGAGCCTCGAAGCAACACCTAATCCATTCGAGAACGAGACCTTGATCAACTTCTCTGTTGCTCAGAGCGGAACGGCCACTGTTAGCTTATTCAGCACCAACGGTCAGCGCATCTTAGACATCTTCAAAGGTGAGGCAGAAGCTGGTCAAATGAATACGATCGACTTCCAAGCTGGTCCACTTGCTGCTGGTGTTTACTTAATAACCATCGAAGATGCTGCGGGTAATACCCAGCATGAAAAACTGGTTTTGACTAAGTAAGTCGCTAAAAACTACTCCACTATACTCTTTAGAGTTATGAGTTATCAGGCCCTGCTAACATTTTGTTAGTGGGGCTTTTTTTATTTGGGTGCATGCCCGCAATAAAAAGCTGGCGTTATCCCATCGAGATAATGTTTTCCATTGCGGATAAAGCAAAGGCGTTGCACACAACGCCTCTAGCAACAAATTGTGCTTTGAAGCAAAAACGCCAACTTTTCACTGCGGGCACCGGGCTATCCGTTAAATTCGGCAGCCCCAAATGCTTTTCGCTGGCAGGCTTGGCGGTGGCTACCTCTGGGCCGCCCCGCCAAGCCGCCGCTCAATAGCATTTGGGGCTACCTCATACCACTCCTATCCCTTGCATACTCGCAAAAATCAAGGAAAAACCTAATAAAATAATAAACACCCATTATACACATGTTGTATTTATTTGATGCCTAAGTGTTTAAATTTAAGCGACTTGTTTTTGTCTGTCATCTTACAGTAAAACCCAAAACCCTTGAATCTGCTTAACATTCCGCCAAAATTGTACACATCTATTATATCGTTGGATGATTACCTTAGTTCTAAAGAGGGCATAAATACCTTTCCACAGCCCTTAAATCATTATCACACTCACACTTTTTTACCTATTTGATTCTTAATTGATTTACTGATTTTCAGTGATACGGAATTCTTATATCCATATCTGGCATTGTCAGCTGAAAACAGTTTTAGTGTATTTGCAAATTGAATAAAACCATAGATAACTCAGAGCTTGGCTATGAATTTATTATCTGGTCGAAAAAGAGTGATTTTTAGACCAGTTGAGTAAAAAATCAGCTTAATAGCAGCGCTATTGAGACTTATTTTTTGCGAAAAGTGGGCTGAAAAGCACCTTTTGCAGACCGATTTTAAAATTATAGACACGCTCTTAAACTCTAAAAGCCTATGAAATCACAAATGAAAATACTTGCCATGCTGGTCGCTATGCTGACCACCTGCCAAGTTTTCGCCCAATCCGTAACTGATGCTACGGAGGGGACGCAGGTCTTTACTCCTGCACAAACAGGATTGAAAGTTCATCCTAAAGTCAAGGAAAAAGCTGCTCAATTCTCGCATTTGAGAAAAGCGGAAAATGTGAACCAGCCACAATTGAAAGAAGAAAAGAAAACAGTAGAAGTCGTTGACCGCATGTCAACACTCCAAACTGCTCCTTTGAACAAAGTGGTAAAGGAGGAGAAGCTGGATTTCTTATTTTTTGATACGGTGGATCCTGCTAAAGACGACCAGTAAATAACTCAAAACTCTAAACAATGAAAAAAGTATTTATACTATTATGCTGTTTGGTGGTCGCTTTTACAAGCACAACAAACCTTTCAGCACAATGTGGGGATGCTGCTGGTGCATTGCTTGCCGGCCAACCCACTTTTAATAATGACGGTTCTCTAGGTACAGGGGCTTGGACATCCGCCCAAACTGTTCCTTTCTGGGCCAATATTGATGCGGCGGCGGCTGGTGGCGATGCCATCGGTGCTTCTGTTTGCGGACAAACGACCATTGATCAAAGCGGGGCTGCTGGTGTTAGCATCAGTAGTATCGCCGTAGAAATAAACACTACCTGGTCCAGTGATGTGATTTTGACACTTGCGGATCCTTGCGGCAACTCCGTTGTTATCTTTGATGGTAACACAGACGGTTGTAGTGGTGATGATATGGGAGGTGTTTATGAGTTTGTTGAACCAGGTACAGGAGGAGGTTCTATTGGTGCATCTGGCTGTGCGGGAACAGTGATTCCTGCAGGTACTTATGATGCGACCAACTCTTTCACAGGTTTCAACGGCTGTGATGCCGTAGGTGACTGGACCCTTACTGTTGATGATGATGCGGGTGGCGATGTTACTAGTGTACCTAACTGGGCAGTCAACTTCAATTCCACCATACCCGGCGTAACCATGAACTGCGATTGCGCGATGGACGGCGGTACTTTCACCGCAACAGGTGGGGGAGATGCTTCCACACCTACACAGTTCTTCTACTGCTTTGATGATCCTGCCCTGAATGATGGCGCTGGAGCCACTGGTGCACCACATGAATCTGACCTTGTTTTTGAGAGTAATGAAGATTGGTACACCATCTTATCTGATCCCGCTGATTGTGAGGTGGGTATGTTCTTTGGTATATATAATGCCGCTCCAACAGGCACGGATCCATTTGGCGATCCTAACTTTGGAGGTATTATAGCAGGCTCATCTCCCGCAAGTGCTGGTTTCGGCTCTACCGACCCTTACACAGATACCAATCTTTTTGCAGGTAACCAAGAGTTTTGGATTACATCTGTTGCCAGTAATTCTATTCCTGGCGTATTGGCAGGCTTTGGTTTTCCTGCAGATGGGGCACTATGTGATGCTAATAATCAAAGAGAAGATCAGGCTATTCAGGTCATCTATCTGAATCCGATCCAAACCGCTGTCGGTGGTCTACTAGCGTGTAATGGATCAAATTATGAGTTCACGCTTTCCATCACGGGTGGTCTACCTGATTGGGATGTAAATGGCCCATCAGGACCAAGTGCTGGTGAGACATACACCGTTACTTATGCTTCTGATAATGCAGGCTCTACGGTAACTCCTGACAATACAGCACCAGCTCACGGAGATGTGATCACCGTACAAGCATCAAACGCTTTAGCAGGTGATAACATCACCGTAGAGATCACAGATGGCAACGGCTGTACCGTGAATGTAGTAACGCAAGTTCCTGCTGCCGACTGTGCTTGTAATGACCTGGTAGATGTTTCCTTCGATCCAGTAGTCTGCTT
>JAHDGT010000325.1 GCA_020631675.1 Bacteroidota bacterium | reverse complement strand
GAAGTTGATGCGACAAGCAGAACGCGTCCTGCTCCTACTTATGGATTCGGCACCTCTGTTGGAGGCTCGTTCAAAATCGGAAATCGCCTTAGAATTTTCTTAGAAGCTAATGTGGCTATGCTGACCATCAGACCTGATGAAACGGAGTTCACTTCTTACAGTCTGAGCGCAGCAGATGATAACGGAAACATCATTTTTGAAGAAGATCTAGAAACCGCTTCCTATTTTAGAACGCATATCAACTTTGTTACTGAACTGACCGAAGAAAGCAACAACAGCTTGTACAATACGGTAGACTTTGAGCAAGCAGAAGATCGCTTGGCATTGAAGGCGAATTTGAACCAAGCGGGTGTGGTCGCAGGGATTACTTTTGATTTGGGTAGGAAGTAATACCACAGCGTCTCCCGACCCTATCGCGGGATCAAGGGCATTCGTATATTCGCAGCTGAAAAGAGATCTGGCCACCCTTGATCAAGGGATAGGGACGCGCCATTATTTTAGACATGAGACTCGAGACATGAGATTAGAGACTTTCGTGTAACCGCCGAAATACTTCTTAATCATGACTCCTATATAAAATCAATAAAAATGAGTGGAGCTTCTGAGCTGTTTTCGCCGGTGGTGGCGGGTATGATGCGTTTGGGTTTGTGGGGTGCGAAATACTCGACGGATGAGTATGAGCGATTTATTGAGGGTTGTTTGGACATGGGGGTGTACACCTTTGACCATGCCGATATTTATGGGGATTATACCACGGAGGGCGACTTTGGTAAGGTGCTGAAACGCAAGCCTTCTTTGCGGGATAAGATGAAGATCGTGACCAAGTGTGGCATTAGAATGGTGTGCCCACAACGCCCGGAGCATCATTGGAAATCTTATGATTCAAGTGCGGAGCACATTATTTGGTCGGCGGAGAACTCGCTTAAAGAGTTGGAGACGGATCATATTGACTTGATGTTGCTACACCGCCCTGATATTTTAATGGACGCGGATGAGGTTGCTGAGGCTTTTGAGAAGCTGCGCAAAGCGGGTAAGGTATCGCATTTCGGGGTGAGTAATTTTACCGCATCGCAATTTGAGTTGTTGAATGCTAAAACGCCATTGGTCACCAATCAGATCGAGGTGTCTTTGTTGCATTTGGATCCTTTTACGGATGGTACATTGGATCAATGCCAGCAAAAAGACATCCCTGTAATGGCTTGGTCGCCATTGGGAGGCGGTTCTTTATTCGCGACTCATTCTGAAGATCAGCAAATTTGGCGCGTGCAGGATAAAGCGCAGTTGTTGTCTGAAAAGTACCATACACAAATGGATGTGTTAATGTATGCTTGGTTGTTACAGCATCCGGTGAAAATGTACCCGGTTACTGGCACGACCCGTTTAGAAAGAGTGAAAGCTGCTGTGGATGCCTTGGATATTAAAATTAACAGAGCAGATTGGTATGCTTTGTATAAGGCTTCAACTGGAAAGGAAATCGCTTAACTGATTAAAGACATTCAAGCATGTTCAAGAAAGGAGACTTCGTACTGGTTAAGCCCGGAACGATATTAGAAACAGGTGAAGTTGTTAATAATTGGGGAGGTAAGATCATTGATATATTCGACGATGGTAATTGTGCCATGTCTTTTGATGCTCTTACTCTAGATAGCTTGACGGATGACTATATTGTTGGCTGTATAAATGATGGTTATGATACTGATAGTTACCATTTTAGCTTAGATGACTTACAACTGGCTGAAAGGCGAGATACGGACAAGCAACTCATGCGGGCCATTCAAAAGTTAGAGCAACGAGAAGCAACAATGGGAGACGACTCTGAAAGTCGATATGCTCAATTGATCGATCAATGGATCGAAGAGTTTCAGGCGAGTTCTTTTCTTTCTGACGCTAGCAAAGAAGAGAAAGAAGAGGCAGGTTTTGTAGCATATAACTTTATGGATTTCAGCTATAATTACGAAGGCATTGCACCTAACGAGTGGAGTGATGCCCATGTTCGTTATATCTGCTTGGATCTTTTGCCTAGAAAACTAAGTGTTGATGCACAGACTTTTGAAAACTATGGCGCTCGACTCATGCTGTTTATCTCCTTTTTAGGAGAGAAAAACTATATTTTAAATGCAGCCGAGCTACTTGAAACAATTGGTGATATTAAAGAGGAGATTGCAATAAAAGCAAGTAATCCGGATAATTGGGGAATGGCTAAACGCGCTATTGGAGGCTTCATGTCTAATTCTGAGTCGCAGTATCTTGAATCTGAAGTGTTCAAGTCCTCGAACCCTTTCGCAGGCATTACCAAAAACACGAAAGTCGATATTGAGTATCCTGACGGTAGAATAGTGAGAAAAGTGAAATTCAAAAAGGTAGAGGCTAAGCTGCGCAAAGGTTTGTGTAAACTTGTAGAATAATGCTGACATGACAAATTTACCTCCCATAGATATACGTTCTCCGCACATTGATGGTGCGGAAGTGTCTTGGTTCGCTCCGATCTGCAATGGCGATTTCGAGTACTTAGGACATATGGACAACCAATACAAAAGTACTTGGGATAATGTATCCAAAATAGTTCGTAGAGCAGATGAACTGGGCTACAGAAACGTGCTCTGCCCATCGAGCTATCAAGTGGGACAGGATACCTTGTCTTTTGTGAGCGCATTGGGTCCATTGACCGAACAAATCAACTTATTGGCAGCTGTTCGTTGTGGGGAAGTACATCCGCCTATGCTGGCTCGTGCCTTGGCTACCATTGATCATATGATGAAGGGTAGATTAACAGTGAACATCATCTCTTCAGACCTGCCCGGACAAAAGTTAGCATCTGCTGCTCGATACCAACGATCCAGAGAGGTCATAGAGATCTTAAAGATGGCGTGGACGACCGACCACATCAAGTACAAAGGCGAGTATTACGATTTTGACTTGAGTAGCGAGCCAGTTAAGCCTTATCAGCAAAATGGGGGACCCCTACTCTACTTCGGGGGCTATTCACCCCCAGGTGTGGATCTTTGCGCACAGCATTGTGATGTATATTTGATGTGGCCGGAAACCACCAAACGCATTCACGAGTTGATGGGCAATATGAGCGAGAAGGCGGCTGCTTATGGCAGGAAAGTCGACTTTGGTTTACGCATTCATATGATCGTACGAGAAACAGAAAAGGAAGCTAAAGCCGCTGCCAAGAAACTGATGTCGAAATTGGATGCGGATCATGGTACGGAAATCCGTGAACGGGCACAAGATGCCAAATCTTTAGGCGTATCTCGTCAATCCGCCATGCGCGATATGTCGGATATGGAAGGTTTCGTAGAGGATAATTTATGGACGGGCATTGGTAGGGCGCGTTCCGGATGTGGAGCTGCTTTAGTAGGTGATCCGGATCAGATCTATGCCAAGCTGCAAGAGTATATGCGCTTGGGTATTCGCTCCTTCATCTTTTCGGGTTATCCGCATTATGAAGAATGTGAATTGTTCGCCCGTTATGTGCTGCCTCGTTTGAAAACGGTTTCCTTACCGCAAGAGCTGGGCAGACAGCCTAAAGAAACACCACTTAGTCCGCTTGGGGCTGGGCAACGTAGATAGAACTTGTCCGTTTCTAACAAAATCTTAACTTTAAAGGTCGCTTCAGAAAATGAAGCGACCTTTTTTATTGCCCAGTACTAAGCCTTGCTATACCATGCTGATCGATTTTATCATTGTCATTTCTTACTTCGCCTTGGTCATGATCTTCGCCATGCGCGGAAAAGTGGGCAAAGACGCCAATGTGGAAGAGTATTTCCTAAGTTCACGAAACCTCCGCTGGCCATCGATCGCGATTTCTACTATTGCTACCAATATTAGTGGGTACCAGTTATTGGGTATGATGGGATCCGCTTATCTATACGGCTTAGCGCAAGCCAATTTCGAGATCAATGCCATACAAGGGCTCTTTATGGCCGCCTTCATCTTTGTACCCATGTACCTCAAAGATCGAGTCATCACCATTACACAATTCATAGAAAAAAGGCTGGGTAAAGAAGTGGCCTTGATCTATTCGGTTGCCAATTTACTACTGTTCTCTACCATCATTTTGGGTGCGGCTTTGTATTGGGGTTCTTATGCCGCCAATTTCGTATTCGGAGATCTGTTGGGCTTCATCAGTGATGACCCGACCAATAGAATGATCGCCATAATTATATTTTTAGGGGTTTTCTCCGCGATCTACACTTATTTCGGCGGTTTGGGCGCGGTAGTAAAAACTGATATCATTCAGTTTGTGATTCTGCTTTCGGGAGGTATTATGCTCTTGGTGGTGAGTGTACAAGCCCTAGGGGGCTGGGGACAACTCTATACCAAAACCCCAGAACTAATGCACCTTCACCTGCCCGCTGACCACCCCAAATTGCCTTGGATCGGTATGATCGGTTTGCTCTTTATGAACATCAATTATTGGTGTGCCAACCAGAGTGTGGTACAGCGATCCCTTGCTGCCAGAAGTTTAGAAGACGCACAGATCGGACTCATGGTGGGTGGCTTAATGAAGTACCTCATGGCAGCGATCATCATCATACCCGGAATCGCTTTGGCGGGTATCACCGAAGGTTCTTTAGCAGATCCCGACCAAGCCTTTCCCCACTTGGTGGTCAACTACCTGCCAACAGGGGTCAGAGCCATCATATTATGTGCGGTTTTCGCGGGTTTGATGAGTACGGTGGATTCCGTTTTCAACTCACTCTCAACCCTATTCAGTATCGATATTTACAAGCGTTATTTACGCCCTGACGCTACTGATCAAGAGGTGGTCAGTGCGGGAAGAAATACCATTTTGGTAACGCTCGTAACAGGTATTCTCATGGGCTGTTACATCTTGCACATTAAGAATTCAGACCCCACGGCTGCCTTCACCCATACCTTGAACGAGATTCGTTATTACTTCAACACGGGCTTTGTGGTGGTCATCTGCGCCTCCGCCTTTTTGATCGCCAAAAACCGCTGGATCACCCTTGCTGCCTTCTTGTCGACAGGTGTGTTCTATTCCATTCTATTACGTGCCGTTGATGGCATTAATTACTTAGTAGCTGCAATGATCGCCATTCTGATCGGTTATGCCATTTTAGCCATTCCATCCATTGCGGCCAATGGTCATCGCCCCATGAAAGAGTGGTTACAGTTCTCCTCGCCCAGGGTAAGAGATTTTGGTTTGGCCATGCTGGCTTCTTTGATCATTTGTCACATCATTTTCCATTAATCCAATGGTCGATAGCTGAAATTGTGGAAATGATGTTGCTGCGCACCTAAATCACCATGTGTAGAAGCACATAAACCAAAATACAATTTATCATCCTTGATCTTGACGGTGTTTGCCAGGTCCAAGTCGACCATGAACTTTTGCTTAGCGCTATCATCTACGAACACCCGGAGTTTTTTATCCTGATAACGTACTCGAATTGTATGATGCTTCCCATCAGAAAGATCAGGATTTAAAGGAAGGCTTTTGCCATTGCAGCGAATGAAGTTATCCGAAG
>JAHDGT010000324.1 GCA_020631675.1 Bacteroidota bacterium | reverse complement strand
AAAAGCTAAAATCCAGAAACTCGCCGACTGCGTCAGGCTCAAACAGCCTGGATTTTTTAACGCCTTTTTGACCCGAAATGACTAAAATGAAAAAGGTCAATCCTTTTTTGGAATATTCCATTGTCGAGGCAGTTATCTATAATCAAACTAATTATTCCCATACTATTATGCCTAAGGAGGTTACCCATTGGATCATAGCGGATAAGGTTACAGCCGCTTTACAAGACAGTCGCTACGCTTCGGCTTTGAATGCGCATCCGAATATTGTTCGTTTCGGTGCGGTGTTCCATGATAAACTGTACTATTGGAAAAGTAAAAACCATCCTAAAGACGGGCAGTTGGCCAGAGCCATTAAGTATACGGCCAATCGAATGCATGGCATTCATGGAGAAGATAGTTTAGACATTATACGGGGCATGCTGCGCTGGATACAGGAGCACCCTAATACGAATGAGCATTTGATCGCGCTCATGACGGGTCTGGTGACACATATCTTTACAGATATCGTTTGGCATCCGATGGTGTATTATTATACGGGAGATTACAATGATCCCGATGAAAAAAAGAGAGCACGAGCGCAGCGGGAACACTTACAATTGGAAGCAGCCTTCGATATTTACTTCTGCAATAAAAGCATTTCCTATTTATTGGATAATTACGGTTTGGATCAACACATCCAAGGTTTAGAATACGATTTAAAAGAGCTGCTCCGACATGCTTTTCGCTACTTTACCAAACTGCCGCTACAAACTTTAGTGGATCACTATGCACAGGCTGTAGAAGATGCCATAGACGGGCATCGTTTGATTCGCAACTACAAGATGAACACTTGGGCACAGTATGCGATGCCTGTTGTACCCCATAGTACTTGGGCACAGGCAGGCGCACTCTATCACGATGGGCTGCTTGAATATATGCCCCGTTTATCTAAAGGATTGAACTATAAAAACCCGGTTACGGGAGAAGCGGAGAAAATCTCAATGGAAGCTTTGATGCAAAAAGCGGTTGATGCCTGTGTTGATTTTTTGAAGGATATTGAAGATCGGGTCTTTGACGGTTCTGGCGAGTGGAACTTCCCAAATCAAGGGCGTTCGTTAGAGCATGCACAACTGCCGGGCAAACGGTATCAGATGCGTTATTTCGAGCGGTTTTTTGAGTAGTTGGTTATCCGTTTTCTTTCGCCTGTTTCCTCATCAATTAGAAACCACTCCCAATACTGCTGCTTGATCTGCTTGGCTTTTTCCGCGGCTTCCATATCACTCTTGGCCGTGGCTGTGCTTCGCTTGCTAAAGTAATTGATCAAGAAAGGGGAAACCTCAGTGTCTGTTCCTTTGACTTGGAAGAACACAGCTGCTTCGGGCGAGCTTTCCTTTTGTATGAAATAGCTGACCTCTTCTAATAAAGGTTTGGCCAAGCCTCCTTTCGCACCGGTGTGGAAATGTTGGACTGAAATGATGATCAGCACTATTGTCGTAAGGCCACTCAACAAGTAGCCTTTTATGCTACTATTGTTGTTCTGTTCGCCTTTACTTCCGACCCTAATGAAGTAATAGGTCATAGCCGCAAAAGCGATGGCTATGGGCAAGGCGAGTTTCCCGTAGGCGTGCTTATGTAGCAGTGTGAAATTGGCGAGTAAAACGACATGCATGAATACGGGTAACAACAACAGCATCAAGAGTGTGCTATGTCGCTTTACAAAACGAATTATTGCTTGTCTTCTCGTATGCTGAGAAATCATCCAAAGCAAGAAGATCAGCAGTATAAAAGGATAGACACTTAAAGCATTCCAAGCATTTCGGGCTATGGTTTCCCAAGTCTCGGCTTGATATACATTTACTCCGCCTTCACTATATTCTTTGCTTAAATAACCACTGCGTAAGGCGAAGCGCAATACAAGACTTCTCAGCATATCAAATGGGCCTGCGACTATGGCGTATTGTGCTAAAGTGAGTACTAGGGCAGCACCACTTCCAAGTGCGGCACTCCAGAACAACTTTTTATCTTTTCCAATAAATAATGCAACGACCGCCACACTGCATCCCAAAAACAAACCGATCCACTCACTATAAGCACTGAAGAACAGTAAGATCGAGATCCAGAGGTAAGTACTATTGCTAATTAGCTGTTCCTCTTGAGTTTTAGTGGTAGCAATGGGCTTACGTAGCCACCTATGTATAAAGTAGCAGCTCACGATCAGCATCATCTGCCCTACTACATCCGGAAACCAAATGTGTAAGTACAAATGCTGACTGGCGGGTAAGAATAGAAAGCAAGTTAAGCCTATGAATACCGCAGGCATATGAACGATAGCCTTGGCATCTCTGAACACGCTCCGAAGTATCAACCATAGAAAAACCGCACTGATGAAATGTGCGCATAAACCTAAGATGAAGAGTGGAAAAGGACTAAAAGAAATGCCCAATGCATTAAGTAGCCCATAGGTGAATAAAAACGCGAAAGGTGGATAAGAAATATAATAATTGTCTCCCTGAGGAGATTCTAAACGTTTATAGAAATGGTTGAATTTATCCCCTTCATTCCAGTAGGTCTGCACAGGCGCACCTGCATGTGCCCAGACACCATCATGCCCCCAAATTTCCATGGTGCTCAATAAGATGACATGGCAGTCGTTCGAGGTGTACCGACTATCATGTACGTATTGCCATCGCACTACTACTGAAAGCAGAAATAGCAAACACAATAAGAGGAGTTCTTTAAAAAGAGCAGTGCGCATGAATAATAGAAACAGATAAGCCCTTCAAAACTACAATTGCTAAAAGGAAATTTCAACTGCTGCGTGTAGTAAATCCGCTAACTCTTCACCCGCTATATAAATCAACTCCCTTTCCTGTAGTTCTGTCGCATCTCGAAAAACCACCCAGCAGTCTAAAATTTGCTGCGCATGGAGTGGCACTTCATCTGTTTCTAAACGGTAAGCCCCTAGCTCACCTGTATCTTTTAAATATAGCCCTTCCCCCTCCAATGCCATCAGATCATCTATATCGGTAGAGATATAATCCGGGTCATTGACCATCGCTTTTATCAAGATTGTCAGTAAGCCCGTTGGGTCATCACTCACCCACCAATCATCTTTAGCTTTGTTTTGAAGGATCTTGCGCATATTATATCTCGTTCGTTCGTCTCGTTCGATATTATTGTCCTAACGATGTATCAAAAAGCGTTGACTATACTGGTGCTTTTGCCCACTCGCATCAATGAGTTCAATACGATAAACGTAAACTCCTGAGGGTACTTGCCCCACTTGCCAGCCTTGACTCATATCACTTGTTCGAAACAGCATTCTGCCTTGCATATCATACACCTCACAATTCACGTCTACAGGAATAGCCCCCATCCAATTTATATTCCAGCTGCTTGTTCTGGAAGCATCTACCACATGAGGCACGACAAGCAGATCAGCCATATCTGAGGTATTTTCCTCTAAGCCTAAAGCATCCACATAAATCGTCACTTCGATCTGTTCATAACAGCCAAAATCATTGATCGCCGTGAATAAATAAGTAGAGGTCTCCAAGGGCGACGCGGTTGGCGTCGGGCAGTTATCGCAACTCAAGCCATTACCGGGCTCCCAGCTGTAGAAAATACCACCAGCAGTACTTGTAGCAGTAAAATCCAAGTCAATACTCTCCCCCACTGAAATACTATACGCATTCGCCACATCCAGCTCTACTGCATGAATGTCTATTGTTTCGGTATAGCTACCAACACAGCCTCCCTCTTCTTGCACACTCAAGGTAATATCATAGTCGCCAGCCGTATTAAAAGTAACATAGTGCGGTCCCTCGCCTTCTAAAGTACCTACTCCATTCACCTCCCAAACAAAGTCCATCGTAGGTGAACTCGTACCAGCATATTCCAATAAAGTCAACTCCCCTAAACAAGCAAAAAACGGCGCTTCGAATACCGCGGATGGTCCTTCACTGATTTCGACCACAATTGAGGTGGTATAAGTACAAGTCGTTTCTTCATCAAAGAACTCATAAGACAAAGTGTATTCTCCCGGGCTCAAGTCGGCAGGATCAAAGCTACTGTCTGACACCCCTGGACCTGATAGTGTTCCCCCTTCTGGAAACCCAGCAATGGGTACCGCCGATCCTCCCGAACAAATCTGTGTAGGCGCATCGATGCTTAGCTCAAGCGGCGGACAATCATCTAATGTTTGTTGTATGCAGTTTTCCGCATAGGCGTAACAAGGGTCCGCACTGATCGGAAAAACACATAGTTCAACCACATCTCCATAGTCCAAATCAGACAATAAGAATTCATTTTCCGTGACCAATTCCAAAGAAACCCCACTATCATTGATCACATAACTCACTTGGTAAGCATCCGCTCCTTCAGCCATGTCCCAATCAAAGGTCACGCTCAAGCCAGCTATATCGGGTATAGCATTCACAGTTACTGCTCCTATATCATCAGCAGCTTCAATAACAAGTGTCTGTGCTATCGCTTCAGATGAACAATCTCCAGCCTGTACGGCTAAAACCACTTCATAAGTACCTGGTGCATCCCAGATCAATTCATACACCTCATTGCCTAGTACATTCGCCGCACCCACATCCGTAAAGTTCCAAGCATAAACCGCACTCGGGTCAACAACACCCGCTAAGTCCGCCGTGATGATCTCCCCTACACAAGCCGTTGTCGTACTTAAGTTGAAACCCGGATTAGTATTATCATACACCATGACCGTTGCACCTGCCGTATATATACAAGCATCCTCTTCCGTCACACAAGAACAGGTGATCGTAACCGCACCAGCACCAGCCTCTTCCGGAGAAAAGCTTAAGCCACTAACACCTAAACCCGTACAATCACAATCTCCAACTAAAGAAGGTAAGATCGTAGCCGCTTCGTCTCCTGTACAATAGGTAGGTGCTAAGCCCCCTAAGGTCAACTCCAAAGCTGGGCAGTCATTAGCCACACATTCTAAAGTAGCCATCTCACTATCTCCCGGTGGTCCTTGTGCGATAACCGTCAAAGTCACCACATCGCCCTGCGACAGACCATACTGACACCATTCATTTAAAACGACTGTGGTCTCCAATGGTGCACTCTCATTAATAGAAATAGTGATCGCATATATCAAAGCCCCTTCAACAACAGGCCAAGTAAAGCACACCTGATCCGTACTGCTTTCCTCTCCACAACTCAAAACGGGTGTATCCAGCTGTGCCCAACTCCATTGAGGCAATGTGATCAATAAAACAGAAATCAAAAAATAGTAGTAGTATTTCATGGAAAATCGATTAAGGGTTCGATTCGAAAAAGTAAAGCATCCTTATGAGCACTCCCCCTTTCATGACGACTATATGCAATATTGTTACCAATTTTTGTCAAGATCGAGGAAATAGCTTTAAAGCACCTATTGAGGTAGTTTAAAATTTTTCATCTGAACCGCGCCTAAGTGCTTGATTTTGAAGATGAAGCTCTTTTTGAGTTTCGTACTTGGAAAGTACGGGGCGAAAAAAAGCTGAAATATTCAG
>JAHDGT010000323.1 GCA_020631675.1 Bacteroidota bacterium | reverse complement strand
GTTAAATTTCACTTCGGAAACACTCAGCCTTAAACAGCGGGTTTGAATGAAGGCTAAGGTAGTATAACAATAAGTGGTCGACTTATGTTTTTACGTTTTGCAAAAGTGCTAAAAAAATACCTGAATCACTTCAATTTATACACAGTCTAAATCCACTTGCATAAGCTCTAAAGCTTGCCTGCGATTGGTATAATCAAGCACAAGGTCGTACCTTAGCGAAACTACATGACTTGCGCCCTCAGGTCATTTTCTTCACCGCTTAATTTGCGACTCCTATGATATTTACCGTATCAACCGCCACCTTATTATCGCACCTACAACTGGTACAAGGTGCTGTTGGGGTGAACTCCAGCTTACCCATCTTAGAAGATTTCTTATTCACACTATCTGAGGGCAATTTGCGCATCTCTGCTACGGATCTGGAAACTTCCATGTCTACCAGTTTGGATGTAATGGGGCAAGACGATGGCAGCATTGCTATACCCGCCCGCATCTTGACTGATGTGTTGAAGACATTGCCGGATCAGCCTTTGACTTTTAAGATAGATACTGGCTCACAAGCCATCGAGATCGTTTCCAGCAATGGTAATTATAAGTTATTAGGAGAACCCGGAGAAGATTTCCCTACGATAGCTAGTGCTGGCGAAGAGGTGACGAATTTGCAAATTGACAGCGACATCATCGGGCGGGCGATCGCACATTGTTTATTTGCTGTAAGCAGTGACGAGCTGCGCCCTGCCATGACTGGTGTTTACTTCCAGATCGAGGAAGATAGCATCACCTTTGTTGCTACGGACGCGCACAAATTGGTACGCTACAAGCGTACGGATGCGAAAGGCGGCAGTGCTACTACATTCATCTTACCTAAAAAAGCATTGACTTTACTGGGCAAAGCATTGCCCTCTAAGGCTACACCGCTTTCTTTATCTTATGATGCGACCAACGCCTTTTTCAGCTTTGAAGGCGTACATTTATCTTGTCGACTGATCGATGCTCGCTATCCGGATTATACGGCTGTTATCCCTGCCGAAAACCCGAATAAAGTAACGGTTAACCGTCTGGACATACAGAATGCGCTGAAGCGTATTTCCATTTTCTCTAACAAGACCACCTATCAGGTAGTACTGGATATTGATGGGGAAGACATGACTCTTTCGGCACAGGATATTGATTATAGCAATGAAGCAAAAGAGCGTTTGACCTGTGCTTCTGACGGCGCACCCTTAAAGATCGCATTCAATGCGCGTTTCTTAGTAGAGATCTTGGGCGTTTTAAGTGCGGAAGAAGTGGTTCTGAATCTATCTACGCCACAAAGAGCGGGTATCATCGTTCCTGCCGAGAAGTTAGATGACGAAGACATTCTCATGCTCGTTATGCCGATCATGTTGAATAATTGATCATAAAATCATATCGCACAAAAAAGCCCGCTGGAATGATTCTCCAGCGGGCTTTTTTTATGAGGTAGTTTTTTCATTACAAAAAGCTACGCAGCTTCTTTAAATTTTCAGGGGCGGACCAATTCAGCATGTCTTGGTGTTCAAATTTCACTTTGCCGTCTCTGCCTATGATATAGGTTTGGGGGATATAAAATACGCCAAGCGTCTTAATGTTCCTTTCAATGTGCAGATAGGTAAAATCAAAAGGCATGGCTTGCTTATACCGCTTGATCAGCTCAGGATCTTCTTCGCTGATCATTAGAAACACATAGTCTGTGTCTGCCAGTGCTTTTCTGGCTGCTTCTATAGTAGGTTTTTCCTTGCGACAGGGTCCGCACCAAGTGGCCCAGAAATTCAGAAAAATAGGCTTGCCTTTATACTGCTCTAAGTTTACAGCATTACCCTCTAAATCAGTTAGAGGCAAATTCCAGAAATTAACCTTGTTTCTATTGCAACTGCTTTGTGTCAAAGCGAAAAAAGCAATGACCAACAACAGTAAATGTGATTTTTTCATAGCAAGAAGTTTCTTTAGAGCGCAATGCATTTCTAATTAACGAGTAGCCATTAAAATATGTTTTGACGTCACTCTTAAGTACGATCTATAAATTCAATGATATGCTTCGCGATCTCCTCCCCCTTGTCCTCTTGTAAGAAATGCCCGGCATCTTTGATCGTGACCGATGGCTCTGTTTTCGCACTGGGTATCAAATTTCTGAAAAAGCCCGCGAAAGAACCCGTAATAGGATCTTTATCACTGAATAGCACTAAGCAGGGCTTTGTCCACTGCTTGAGTTTTTCTCTTGCGGGGCGAGTGTATAAAGCCGCCTCCGCCTTGGCTTGTATGGGCACCAAACTGGGCCATATCGCCGCCCCTGCTTTATAGCTACGATCAGGAAAAGGCGCATCATAAGCCGCTAAAACATCTTTACCCAAACGGCTGGCCGTACCTACTTGCAAAATCCTGCCAATGGGTAAACTGGGGTGCAGCTTGGATAAGGTTTGCCAAACGAAAAACGGAAAAGCTCTTGGTATTAATTGCCACAAAGGCTTCTTACTACCGGCAGGCAACATGGTGTTCATGATCACCAGTCGTTTTACACGTTCCGGATATTCAGCCGCAAAAGGCAAACCGATCAGTCCGCCCCAATCTTGTACTACTAATGTGATATTGCGTAAATCGAGCTGCTCAACAAATTCCACCAGGGTATTGAAGTGCATTTCATAGCTATATGATTTTTTTCTCCGTAACTTGTCACTCCTACCGAAACCCACAAAATCAAAGGCGATCGCTCTATGTCCTTGGGGTCTTGCCAGAATGGGCAACATTTTTCGGTACAAGTAGCTCCAGCTGGGTTCACCATGCAGGCAAAGAACCACCTCTTGTTCCTGATCCTGTTCGCCCCCCTCCCCTGCTGTCGCTTGCTCAACATAGTGAATACGCCTGCCTTCTATTGTAAGGTAATTCGGTTCAAAAGGAAAATCGGGTAAATTCGCGAATCGTTCCTCTGGCGTTCTTATAATGTCCATTGATTTTGCTAGTTTAATCCCAAGCATTTAACCTAAATATACTGCACGAATATGAGAAGAACTGTACACCTTTTACTTAGTGCTCTTTGTTGTTGCTTCTTTTTACAAGTCAGCGCACAAACCACCACTACCAACACCCTTGCCCATGATGGCTTGAATCGTGGCTATGTACTGCACATTCCGCCAGAGCAATCAGGGCAAGATTACCCGCCTAGCCTCCCTTTAGTGATCGTGCTGCACGGCTTGGGTGATACGGGTAATGGCATCATGCTGGGTTCTGGAT
The DNA here is from genome assembly GCA_020631675.1 of Bacteroidota bacterium. GTDB lineage: Bacteria > Bacteroidota > Bacteroidia > Chitinophagales > UBA2359 > JAHDGT01. Next base: position 2,279 of record JAHDGT010000323.1, on the reverse strand, counting down.
TTAACGAACTCGCCGATGCCAATAACTTCGTAGCAGTTTACCCGGATGCCATCGAAGACCCGCTCTGGGGTACAGCTTGGAACAATGGTCTGGTAGGCATCAATGGCAGCGTAGATGACATTGGCTTTTTAAATGCGCTTATTGATGAGATCGACGCCTTAGAAGAGATCGACATCGACCCGGAGCGAATTTATGCGACTGGCTTCTCTATGGGTGGTTTCATGACCAATACTTTAGCTTGTGAAATGAATGATCGTATTACCGCATTCGCATCTGTTGCGGGTACCTTAGTAGATGCGGTAGAAAGTGATTGCGCACCAGAACGCTTGATCCCACTTATGCACTTCCACGGTACAGCTGATCCGGTTGTTACTTACGAAGGGGGCTTCCCTCCTTTCATTCATAGTGCAGAAGAAACAGCAGCTTACTGGGCAGCGCATAACAATTGTGATGCGGATCCTAGCATCATACCCATTCCTGATGCTTATGACGATGGCATCACCGCTGAAAAGTGGCAATATGAAAACTGCGATGGCGTAAGTGAAACCGTCTTCTTCAAAATTTACGAAGGCGTACATACTTGGTATCAGCCCACTAATGATGTGTACTACAGCCAAGTGATCTGGAATTTCTTCGAGCAGTTCACTATGAGTGATTTCAACACCAATGTGTCTGATAACTTAGTAGATGCCGCTTCCGGTTTAACCGTGACCAGCTATCCTACTCCTGTTGGAGACCTGCTGAACATCACCGCCAATGACCGTATCGAACTGGTACAACTGTACGATCTGAATGGTCGATTATTAGTGCAAAAACAGTTGGGTACCGTTGCGCAACAAGCACATTTGAACTTGGAAACCCTAGCAGCCGGTACTTACATCTTAGCTGTAAAAACACCATTAGGCAGCAACAAGCAATTAATGGTAAAGCAATAAACAGCAGACACCTTTAGGCATTTAACCTACTGATAATACCATAAAGGCAGATGCGGAATACATTCCGCATCTGCCTTTACTCATTTTAGCTATCAATGGTTTACCTTTGCGCGCTATGGATTTATTTAAGAAAGCCGCCGAAGAGCTGATCGTTTACCGCCTGCGCACCGCATGGTTGGAAATATCTCAGGTATACAACAATATCGCCGCCGAATACGATGGTACCTTATCAATGGGATTCGTACTATTAACGATCAGTGAAGAAGGTGGAACACCCGTTACTCAGATCGCGCCTCGTATGGGCATGCAGCCCAATAGCTTATCCCGCCTCCTCAAGTCTATGGAAGAGCGAGAATTAGTGTACCGTCATCGCGACGATCAAGATAAGCGCAAAGTCTTTATCCGACTAACGGAGAGAGGTGAAGAAATGCGTCTACTCGCCATGCGTTCTGTTTATCGTTTAGAGCGCGCCATAACAAGAGATCTCGACCCCAATGATCGCTCCGCTTTCTTCAATGTGATGAATCATATCCCTGATGCCATCGCTAATTTCAAGAAACACATCCCAAAGGCCAATGACCCGCATAAGGAAGGTGAAAAGAGTAGCAATAATTAAGACATAAAAGCCCGAAGCTAAAATTAAGATCCCGCACGATCTAACAATCAACAAATCAATAATCCCCGTACCTGTCTTCATCCACCTGAATGCGCCCGGTCACATTCAAAAATTCATACGAACTAAAATCCTGCTCCGCGACCAGCCCCTCGCTCATAATGATCTCTGAGTCCGTGGTCACCTTCACGAATTTATCCGTTTTGATCTTTTTATTTTTCTCGTCCCAGACCAACTCCTCCGTTTCCAGTCGCTCCATCTTGCGTTTATTCTCCCAGACCACATTCCGCTGCACCGAAGTCAGCTGTTGCTTTTCACGCCGCACGCCATAGCCCGCCGTCATCACACTGCCCACCTTTAAAGAATCATCAAAAAAAGTAACATTCACCCCATCCGGAAACTCCGCATAAGGATCATCCGTCTTATGGCGCAAGAGCACAGGAGCCTGCAAACGCACCTTCACATCCGCGGATTCACTGTAAAAAATCTCCACCTCCTTAGCCGTTTCCACCAAATGCTCCAACTTTTCAGATAAATCCTGCACCTCCTCCATCTTATTCTCACAAGCAGAAAAACACAGCAAAAAGAATGCGCTAAAAAGTCCGAAATATCCGATTTGTATCCTTGATCTCATATGCCTCCAAAGGTAATCCATAAAATCGACAGATATGATTTTCAGCAGGGTGCGTGCCCGCCTGCGGCAGGTCACCGGGCTATCCGTTCTTATTAAG
>JAHDGT010000322.1 GCA_020631675.1 Bacteroidota bacterium | reverse complement strand
TAGCCCATTTTGTAGGAACGGATAGCCCGGTGCCCGCAGTGAAAGCTTGCGCTTTTTTAGACTCGAGACATGAGACCCGAGACGTGAGATTATCTGCTCGACAACAAATTTCATTATTAGTTATCGCAAGCTTTTATTGCGGGCATGCGCCCAAATTAACTGCATGAACACATTTTCAAATCAGCACAATAGCACATTAAACATTGCGGGCATGCGCCCAAATTATAATAATCGCTTCAAATAGGGCGACCACAAGGGATCGCCCCTACTGGCTGGAAATGGGTTCACTTGAACAAATGATCAAATAACTAAATTTTATAGGTGACGATCAGGCGGTTTTCTACTTGTAGGACTCCTCTTGTTCATGTATTTTAGTAGTGTTTTTGTTCCTGTGCATGCTTTTTTGGATAGGAACGTGGAATTATTGCACACTCAACACAATTTTTAGCTATGAAGCGATACCTCAACTACATGTTTCGCACGACGCTGCTCATAGCTGTTACTTCCTTTTTCAATGGTGCTTTGGCACAGACGCATACCGATTATTTGGGTGCCGGACATATGAATGGGGTGACGATCAGCAGTAGTGGTGGTGCGGCGGCCGATAATGCGGCCAATGCGGTAGGGCTGAACCCTACGGATGAAGATGCTTCTCGATTTTTAGCGCATGCTACTTTCGGAGCCAATTATGAGACCATTCAAGAGGTGGTGGATATTGGAATTGAAGCTTGGATCGACCAGCAATTATTAATGCCTGCCTCTTATTTGCTACCTGAAACACAGGCGATGTGGGATGCCAGCTTGGCGAACGGTTCTATTGTGCCGGGCGTTGATGACTATTTTGGCTCTTACCACGGTACTAAAGCTTGGTACAATTTGATTTTACAGCAACCGGATCAGTTGCGACATAGAGTGGCTTATGCGCTCTCTCAGCTATTGGTGGTCTCTGGGCAGAATGATGGTTTGGATAATGGTTTTATCATCGCGCATTATTACGATATTTTGGCGCAACATGCCTTTGGTAATTATCGCGATCTATTGTACGATGTGACGACCAGCGTACAGATGGGGCATTATTTGAGTCACCTGAGTAACCCCAAAGCAGACCCTGATGCGAACATCCATCCGGATGAGAATTATGCACGAGAGATCATGCAGTTGTTCACGATCGGTTTGTATGAAATGAATATGAACGGCACGCTGAAGCTGGATGCGAATGGCGAATTGATTCCTACCTACGACAATAACGACATTAAGGAGTTCGCACAGGTGTTCACAGGCTTGGCGGGTGATCAGCCGAATGAGGTGAACATTTGGGGCGTAGATTTCTATACGGGTATTTGGGGCTTGGACCACAATTACCCCATGATCATGTATGAGGATTATCACGACACCAGTGAAAAGATCTTATTGAATGGTACGGTGCTTCCTGCGGGCCAATCTGGTATGCAGGATATTAATGATGCTTTGGATCATTTATTCAACCACCCGAATACCGCGCCTTTTGTGTCGCATAAGCTGATCCAGCGTTTGGTGACTTCTAATCCGTCTCCCAATTATATTGAGCGCGTGGCGAATGTGTTCGCGGATAATGGATCCGGCGTTAGAGGGGATCTACAAGCCGTGACCAAGGCGATCTTAATGGATCCGGAAGCGAGAAGATGTTCAGAGCGCAGCAACCCGGTACAAGGGAAATTACAAGAGCCTTTATTGCGTAGAACGGCTTTCTTGCGCGCCTTTGATCCTTTTAATGATGAGAATGTTTTTTATGCCGACTTATGGTGGTATTGGGATGAGATCAATCAATTGCCTTTTGCCCCGCCAACGGTATTCAATTTTTATAAGCCGGGCTATACCCCTCCGGGTCCTATTTCACAAGCGGGTTTGGTAGCTCCTGAATTTGAGATCATGTATTCTGCTACTTCGGTGGGTTATGTGAATCAGGCTTATGCTTGGACTTTCTGGGAAGCCCCACTTAGTGTAAGTATCGGCTATGTGGATGTGGAAACCTCCTTGGATATGTCTGACGAAGAAGCTTTGATCGCTGCTGGTGATCATGCGGCTTTAGTGGATCGTTTGGACCTCTTATTGTGCCACGGCAATATGCTGGAAAGCACTAAGGCAACGATCATACAGGCAATGGATGAAATGAATGATCCTTGGAACGAATGGTCTAAGTTGCCCATGGCGGTTTACCTGACTTTAATATCACCGGAGTATGTCATTTTGAAATGACGCGATAGATTTTATTCACTCTAATTTCAAATGACAAAACATCATGGCAAAACGTAAACATAAGCGTAAACTATCTCGTCGCAAATTCGTGAAAAACTCTGCTTGTGCGGGTTTAGGAATGGCGACTTTCTACAATACTTTTTTCAACTTACAAATGGCGAATGCCGCTGCTGCGGGTAGCATCGTTCCGCCAACAGACTATAAAGCATTGGTCTGCATATTAATGTCGGGCGGAAACGACTCCTACAATATGCTCGCACCATTAGAAAGCACAGAGTACAACAACTACAATACGGTGCGCTCTAATATGGCCATAGCCAGTGAAGATTTCTTACCGATCACAGCCGCTTCACAAGGCGGTAAGTCCTACGGTATTCACCCCTCTATGAGTGGCTTGCACAGCTTATACAGCTCAGGCAATTTAGCCTTCATCGCAAATGTGGGTACACTGGTAGAGCATGTGAACAAAGCCGATGTACAAGCGGATATCGCCAATGTGCCACTGGGCTTATTCTCACATGCGGATCAGGTGATGCACTGGCAGACCTCGATCCCGCAAAACAGAAGCATTGTTGGTTGGGGCGGTAGAATGGCCGATCTACTACAAAGCATGAACGGCAATGAGAACATTAGTATGAATGTTTCGCTGTCTGGAACAAACATTTTCCAAGCAGGTAATAGCGTGATCGAGTACGGTATTCGCAATTACGATACAGGTAGTGTGGGGATCACCGGCTACAACCCAATGGCAGAATGGCAAGTGGAATTGACCCGAACTGCCGCTGTAACCAATCTATTAGAACATACCTACCAAGATGTGTTCCGTTCTACTTATGCGGGCATGGTCAACCAAGCGCAAGCCAATCACGAAGAGTTCAGTGCGGCGATCGCGGCTGTACCAGATTTCGCCACCTCTTTCGGGGCGGGCGATTTCTCGCAGAACCTGCAAATGGTAGCCAAAACCATTGCCGCAAGAAGCACGCTCGACTACTGCCGACAGGTCTTCTTTATTGACATTGGTGGCTTTGATATGCATGATGAGCTGCTGTACCCACATACGGGTCTGCTACAGATCATCAATGATGGTTTGACCGAGTTCTACAATTGCTTGGTAGAGCTAGGTGTACAAGATGATGTGACCACTTTCACCATGTCTGATTTCGCACGTACACTGACCAGTAATGGTACAGGTACGGATCATGCTTGGGGTGGTAATGTGATGGTCATGGGTGGCGCTGTTCAAGGCGGCGATGTCTATGGCACTTATCCAGATGATTTAAGCTTAGACGGCCCATTGGAATTGGGCTGGGGTGGCGGTGTACTTATTCCAACCACCAGTTGTGATGAGTACTTCGCGGAACTGGCCATGTGGCTGGGCGTTTCGCCTTCAGAGGTGTATACGGTACTGCCTAATATTGGCAATTTCTATACGCCTTCGGCGGGCACACCACCTATTGGCTTTATGAGTTAAAGCATACGAGTTTTGATTTTTGCCGATACGGTCAAACAATTCTTCGTGTCGCTTCGTGCCTTCCTTTCTTCGTGGCTAATGAATTTGCCAATTGCGAATTTTGCTGACCACAAAGAAGGAAGAACACAAAGAAGCACAAAGCATTTTCAAGGCTTCATGGCAAACACGCATCGAAACTTTGTTTGCGGATTATGTCTAACAACATCAAGATTTCAAACATGACTACACATATAAAATCATACATCTGGATCTTATGCTTGCTCATTGCCACTGCCACAGTTGGTACAATAGAAGTTCAAGCACAATGTTCAGAAAACACACATTCTAATACAACAGGAGAGGGCTGGGTATCTTGCATGCCTACCGCCAATCCTAATCCGGCTCGTGGCACCAGCCATTGGCTACAATACGATTTCGGGGAAGTCTACGCCTTGAGCACCACTTTTTTCTGGAACAGCAATGAAGTAGGAGAAACCGATCGCGGACTACAAAACCTAGTGATCGACTATTCCATAGATGGCGTTACCTGGACAGAGTGGGGTACTTATACCCTCATGGAAGCCACGGGCATGAATGACTATTTAGGCACAGAAGGTCCGGATCTAACGGGCGTAAATGCCCAATACCTCCTGATCACCGCCATAGATAATTTCGGAGACAGCTGCTACGGCATAGCCGAGATCCGCTTTGATGTGGATCCCAATGCCGGCCCGGCACAAACCGTTCAATTGAACGTCTTCTTACAAGGTGCTTATGAAGGTTCTGGCATCATGTCCACCGAGTTATCTACGCTTGGGTTGATCCCTGCTGAGCAACCCTTCAGCAATGCGCCCTGGTACTACGGAGGCGGTGAGATCGCCACGATCATTCCCGCCAACACCACCGATTGGGTATTAGTAGAAGCCCGCAGCCAACAAGACCCAGATGTATTGGTCTCACAAGCCGCCGCTCTCTTACTCTCTGATGGCTCTATCATTGACCCCATCACCCTCACCCCAGGCGTGAATATGGAAGGCTTAATAGAAGGCAATTTGTATTACATCGCAGTAAAAGCACGTAACCACTTAGCCGTCTACACCCAAGAAGCCCTACAGATCCCCAATGACGTACCAGCAGATTTCACCAACCCCGCCAACATAACCGGCGGTACCGATCAATTAGTAGACCTGGGAGATGGCAACTACGGCCTTTATGCGGGCGACATTAACTCAGACGGCGTGATCACCATCGCCGATCTAAACGTCTACATTAGCCATTCCTCCCTGATCTACAACTACGTAGATTCCGATCTGAACTACGACAGCAATGTCACCGTATCAGATTTCAATTTCTACCTACCCAATTCCAGCATCATAGGCGCAGAACCGATCCGCTATGACTAACACTATTGGGTAATGATACTTGTAGCGGTGCTGCTTGCCTGCACCTTTTTTTACCTATGGGTTACGATAAACTTGTAGCGGTGCTGCTTGCCTGCACCCTTTTTTACCTAATAGCGATTTTTAAAAATACAGACGCTCATTTTCTAAAACGGGTGTCTCATAACAAAACTGGAGTCCGCCTCATTAATGACGTAACCATTAATTAGAGGTGGGCTTCTTTTTTTGATGATGGCGCATGTCCGCAATAAAAGGCTTCAAATAGTCGCCCAATAGAAAATCGGCATCGAGCAGGAAATCTTATGTCTTACGTCTTGAGTCTTATGTCTTAAGGCGTCAGCCTTTCACTGCGGTCACCGGGCTATCCGTTCCTATTAAGCGCACTGCCTGTCGGTTCGTTGCTGCCTGTTGCGGTGGCTACCTCTGGGCCGCCCCCGCAACAGGCGCACTCACTCGCCATTCAGCACCCTTAATACCACTCCTATCCCTTGCGCAC
>JAHDGT010000321.1 GCA_020631675.1 Bacteroidota bacterium | reverse complement strand
AATCGGAATAGCAGCGCTATTGCTATTCTTTTTTAAGAAGAGCAGGCAAAAAAGCGCCTTTTGCAGACCGAATTTAAAATCCTATACACGCTCTTAAGCTTGGGAGGATCAAATAGGCAAGTGCTAATTTAATACAAACTACCACGCATTAACGAATGGGAGATTTTAATAAGTATCTGAGCAAAAGTAAGCTGAATCTATGATGGTGCATACCCGCAATAAAAGCTTGCGCTGTTCAAAGCAAATGTATCGGTATACAGCACGAAAGTCTCATGTCTCGGGTCTCGGGTCTCGGGTCTAAGAAAGCGCAAGCTTTAACTGCGGTCACCGGGCTATCCATTGCAATTCGGGGGCTGTTCGCTGCTTCGCTGGCAGGCATAAAAATGGCTACCTCTGGGCCGCCTTTTTATGCCGCCGCTCAGTGCGCTCCTTAGCCCCCTCATTTCCACTCCTATCCCTTGCACGAACACTAATTTTGAATTTTGAAGGAAAGCAGTGAGGTAGTTTAGAAAATAACTTTAAACTACATTAGTATTACTTCTTTATATTTCTAGTGAAAATTGTTATTTTAAGGTCAAATAATTGTAAGTTTGGACATTAATTTCATGCGATCTGAATAGTGCTTGAAATTAGTATCACTTTCCCCTGCAACTGATAAGTCATCACCCTTTCATCGTCATGCCAAAATAGGCAATGAGGTAATTTAAACGACCTCAATTTCATGCTTGTAACGGTAAGCGCTTCATTAACCTCGAAATACGCCAATAATATAAATGGGATTATTCAGTTTTCTTGACCTGACCCACGATATAGCCATAGATTTAGGTACCGCTAATACCCTCATCATCTATAAAGATGAAGTAGTAGTGGACGAACCATCGATCGTAGCCATAGACCGCGCCACTGATAAAGTCATAGCAGTTGGTAAAAAAGCCATGCAGATGCATGGTAAGACCCACGATAACATCAAAACGATCCGCCCACTAAAAGATGGCGTAATTGCCGACTTTGAAGCAGCCGAGTCGATGATCCGTGAGATGATCAAGATGTTATACCCTAAATCACGCTTGTTCACACCTTCCTACAAAATGGTGATTTGTATTCCTTCCGGTATCACCGAAGTAGAGAAAAAAGCGGTTTTCAACTCTGCTGAGTCGGCAGGTGCGAAAGAACGTTACTTGATACACGAACCTATGGCAGCAGCACTAGGTATTGGTATTGACGTAAGCGAGCCGATCGGTAATATGATCATTGATATTGGTGGGGGTACGACTGAGATCGCCGTGATCGCCCTTATGGGTATTGTATGCGATCAGTCCATCCGCGTTGCAGGAGATGAGTTCACGCAGAACATCATCAATTACCTACGTAGAGAGCACAACATCTTAATCGGAGAACGCACAGCGGAGAATATCAAAATCAATGCGGGTTCTGCTTTAACCGATCTGGAAAATCCGCCTGAAGACTATCCGGTTAATGGACGAGATCTGATGACCGGTATTCCTAAGCAGGTGACCGTACATTATTCTGAAATAGCCTCCTGCTTAGATAAGAGCATCTCCAAAATTGAAGAAGCCGTACTAAAAGCACTTGAGATCACACCTCCTGAATTAGCGGCTGATATCTACCGAACGGGAATCTACCTAACAGGTGGTGGGGCCTTGCTGAGAGGTTTGGACAAGCGTATAGCTGCCAAGACCAAACTAAAAGTTCACGTAGCGGATGATCCCTTACGTGCTGTTGTACGAGGCACCGGAACCGCACTGAAAAACATTGACAAGTATCCTTTCTTGATGAGTAAGTAGTAGCCTTTGCTGGCTTGGCTCGAATCACGTTTACAAACTGCTCGCCATGCGCGCATTGCTCGACTTTCTAAATCGGTACCACGCTCTTTTTCTATTCCTCTTTTTGGAATTGATTTGTTTCGCCTTGATTTTTCGATACAATCACTTCCAAAGAGCGGCCATGTTCAATTCTTCTAATCAGTTGAGTGGCGGATTACTAGAAAGGAGAGAAGGTATCGCTAATTATTTCGACTTGGGTGATGAGAATGAAAAGCTCTTAACCGAAAATGCGGAGCTACATCAGCTGTCAGATAGCCTTGAAGCTAAAATCAGGGAGATGCTCGCGTCAGTAGACAGTACGGTGAATATGGATACCACGGGCAAATTGGTTTACCGCTATTCCAAGGCCTCTGTGGTTGATCGTAGTACGAATAGGCTACACAATTTTCTCACACTTAATAAGGGCAGCAAACACGGCATCAAAGCAGATATGGGGGTTGTCGGTAAAGAAGGCATCATTGGTATCATTAAAGATGTTTCACCGAATTATTGCACCGTATTATCCCTTTTGCATAAGCGAATGCATGTGAATGCGAAAGTAGAACGAACCAATTTTGGTGGTTCTTTGAGTTGGGATGGCCGTGACCCCCGTTATGTTCAGTTAGACAATATCGCGAAATATACCGAGGTTAGAGTAGGGGATCAAATCGTTACCAGTGATTCGAATTTCTTCCCACCGGGCAGAACGATCGGTAAGATCAAAGAGTGGAAAATTAGAGAAGGAGATAACTTCTATTCCATAAAGGTGGAACTGGTTAATGACTTTTCTACCATTGATTATGTGTATATCGTAGAAAATGTGAATAGCAAAGAAATAAAAGCTCTACAAGAACGATCCACTAATGAGTAATCCCATCATTTTACATATCGTTCGTTTTGTATTTCTGGTGTTATTCCAAGTATTGGTGCTCAGCAGGGTCGAGCTGCATGGCTTTATAAGTTTATGCATTTATCCCTTGTTCATCCTCTTACTTCCTATAGATACACCGCGTTGGCTGAGTTTGCTTTTAGGCTTCGTACTTGGACTCACTATTGATGTTTTCGCCAATACGCCAGGGCTACATGCTGCGGTAACGGTTTTATTGGCTTATTTACGTCCTGCGATCCTTCGCCTGAACAGACCACCCAGTGGATATGAGGCTAATTTTCGTCCTAATATATATGATTTGGGCTGGCGTTGGTTTTTAGTCTATGCCGGTATTGCCATGCTGATCCATCAGTCGGCTTATTTCTTTTTAGAAGCGTATAGCTTTGAACACTTCCCTTATACCTTGGCTAAGATCCTAGCCAGTACGGCATTCTCTTTATTGCTACTATTGATGAGTGAGTGGTTGTTCGCAAGACGACTTACTTAAATGACATTGCCCTACTAAGTCAATTTCCTTCGTTCTAACATATACCAATCTATTAAGTAGTTGACCGCTTGACTAAGCTGTTCTATAGGCATAGAAGGGTAGGCCCGCTTCATATCTAAACAACGAGTGGCTGATAATCTACTACTAAGGGGTATGTGCAAAAACAAAGCATTTTGAGCTTTACCGTTTTGAGCAAACCAATGCATGGAATGATAGTAAATGAAGTTACAGAGGTATATACCCGCGTAATCAGATCGCTGTGCGGGAATTCCCTGCTTTGCCAATTGAACAGCCAATTTTGCAGCATCTAAATCTGAGCGATATGCTGCTACTCCTCCATCAATAATTAGCCTATGTTGATTCAACTGCTCCGCATCAAATGCACTATTTAGGGCGAACTGCTCCAGCTGGATGGCGAAGGCTTTTGCCGAAAAGCCTATGTTAAGAATCAAGTCTGGCTGCACTGCTTCCAGAATATCCTTGTAAATTGGTACTGCTTGCTCAAAGTTGACGGCCAATATATGCTTGAAAACTTCTGCTGAAGATTGAATTTGTATCTCTTCGACCAAAAGCTGGGAAGGATTTACAGTTAAATCACTGAATGGCTCAAAGCCGGTAAGTAATATGCGAGCTGCCATGTTTGTTAATTGTACCTAAAGATACTATGAAAGTAAATGGTCAAGCCCATCATTCTATTTGGATGAAAGAAGGGGAAACAGATAGGGTCTACATCATAGATCAACGTCCGCTGCCCCATGAATTCAAAGTGCTTAGTTTACGAACAGTAGAAGACTGTGCCCGTGCGATTAAAGAAATGTGGGTTAGGGGCGCGCCTTTGATCGGGGCGACAGCAGCCTTCGGCATGTACTTGGCCACACAAGCTGTGGAAAGGCAAAATCACAGCATTGCTGCTGATGTAGATGCCTACTACCAAAGGGCGGCCAAAATCTTATTAAAAACTCGCCCGACCGCAGTTAACTTACAATGGGCTTTGAAGAAACAATTGCACATTATAAAACAAGCAGTGGCAGTATTGGAAACGGAACAGCAGTATGCCTTGAGAACAGCTTTAAGCATACATGCGGGGGATATTGCCACGAATCATAGTATAGGCAAATACGGACTTGATATTTTAAAAGCTATTTCCGAGAAAAAGAAAGGAGATACTATTCATATCCTGACCCATTGCAATGCGGGCTGGTTGGCAACTGTAGATTACGGCACAGCTACCGCACCTATTTACCTAGCGCATCAAGCAGGCATTAAAGTGCATGTTTGGGTAGATGAAACCAGACCTCGAAATCAAGGTGCGAGAATCACCGCTTGGGAGCTGGGGCAAGAAGGCATTCCACATACCGTCATCGCGGATAATGTAGGCGGCCATTTAATGCAGCAGGGCATGGTGGATATCTGTATAGTAGGTACAGATCGTACCACCTATAAAGGAGATGTGGCCAACAAGATCGGTACTTATTTAAAGGCCTTGGCGGCCAAAGATAATGGCGTACCCTTTTATGTCGCACTACCATCAAGCACTATTGACTGGGAGATAGCCAATGGGAAAGACATCCCCATTGAACAGCGCTCGGCAGAAGAAGTCACGCATATTCAAGGCTTGGATAAACATGGAGTGTTGACTCAGGTGCGATTAACACCTGCCAATAGCAAAGCCGTGAATTATGGCTTTGATGTCACCCCCGCACATCTGGTAAGTGGCTTGATCACAGAAAGAGGCGTTTGTGCCGCATCAGAAGAAGGCATTCGACAATTATTTAGACCGGTTTAGGCATATGGCGAAATTCGTTGACGAGGGCTATATCAAATACAGCAGTGAGCATGTGTATGTAGCACAGCATGAACTTGGTTTTAATGCAGCTGATTGGCAAACAGTAGAAAAGAGTAGGCAAGTTCTATTTGAAGCAGCTTTAATTGGCTACGATCCGGATCTACAAGTAGGCTACGGGAATATCAGTAAGCGGTTGAGCCGAATAGGTGAGGGGGTGTTTATTATTTCAGGCACCCAAACCGGACATCTTCCTCGTTTAAATGAACGTCACTACGCTTTAGTAGATAAAGTGGAGGTGAAAGCCAATAAATTATGGAGCAGGGGAGTGGTACAAGCTTCATCAGAAGCAATGACCCATGCGGCAGTGTACGGACTAAGTACGGATATAAACGCTGTGGTACATGTTCACCACAATGGAATGTGGAAGCAGTACCTGAATGTATTGCCAACTACTAGTACAGATGTTCCCTATGGTACACCAGAAATGGCGTGGGAAATTGAACGGCTCTATAAAGAAGATGAAAGATTAGCTCGAACAAAGCTATTGGTAATGGGCGGGCATCAAGACGGACTGATCAGCTTTGGTGAAAACATGGAGGAGGCAGTGCGTATCTTAATGAATAG
>JAHDGT010000320.1 GCA_020631675.1 Bacteroidota bacterium | reverse complement strand
ATTTGAAGCCACAATATCAAAGCCATTTCGGATCATACGTAAATAGTGATTAGATAGATCAAGTGAACTGGTATTATCTGCTATGATGATGTTTTCTAAACCAGAGTTTTTCAGTGCATTCAGAATACTAGAAGTGTCTTCGTAATTAGTTGCTTTTGACAGCTCCCTTCGCCAAGTCTTTTTTAATCCGTCTGTTTGTAGTAGAAAACGTTTAGAGTCTGCTATACCAACCAGTTTGATCCTCAAATTCCGGGCTTTTTCGATTTCAGTCGGCGTTTGTAGAATCTGGTCAATGAGTGCTGCTCCAACCTGCCCTTTCCCGAAAGCGAATAAATGAACGGTTTTTATTGCCCCGAAAACTTCATGGTGTACTACTCGAACAGCTTTGGATAAGTTTTGATTGTCTATCACTAAGGATATATGCTCCCCACTTATAGAGTTACTGATCAAGTGCATCCAAATTTTATTCTTACGCAGGCTGCGAATAGCTGTCTCTAATGCGTAATTGTGTCTTCCTACGATGGCTATAACGGCAATGTCACTATTGATTCTAATGCTGGAAATATTTTTGGTCTGTATTTCAGCTTCAAACTCTTTGTATAATAAGTATGATGTTTTCTGAGCATCGGTTTTGTTGATTACGAACCCGATTCCCCTTTCTGAAGAAGCCTGTGCTATTAATCTGACACTGATGTTTTGAGTACTAAGTGCTGTAAAGATCCGAGCATCAATACCTACTTTTCCGGAAAGTCCATTTCCCTCTATACTTACTAGTGCTACATCTTCTATAACGGTTACTGCTTTTATTCCTTTCGTAGCTCCTGTTTTGTTTATTAAAGTGCCTTCTAAATCAGGCTTTTGCGTGCACTTGATTCGGAGGGGAATGTCGCTTTGCATCAATGGTAAAATGGTTTTCGGGTGTAGGAGCTTCGTACCGAAAAGAGCAAGTTCATTGGCCTCTTTATAGTTCATATTCGATATCTTAACCGCATTGTCAACATACTTCGGACTTGCACTATAAACCCCGTCTATGTCTGTCCAATTTTGAACTTCGGAAGCACCTATATACTTAGCGATAAGTGTTGCGCTATAATTACTACCGTTTCTACCTAAGGTGACGGTTCTTCCAAGCTCACTGGTAGCGATATAGCCGGTGATAATAGGGATTTGGTCGTTTGAAAGCGATGCGAAGTATTCTTGGGTAGCAGTTTGACTTTTGGGGTGATCTAGTTCGAAGTCATCGAGCACCAAACGGGTAAATAAAAGCGAGCGGGCATCTTTGCACACCGCATTCATTCGATTAGCTTTTAATAACTCGGTGATTACCATTGCGCTGATTCGCTCTCCGAATGAAACAACCCTATCATAAGCGAAATCATCTTTAGCTTGAAGGAGTTGTATGGATTGAAGCACAAGGGCTAACTCTTGAATCAATGGGTCAAGATTCACCGGTATTGGGAAGTCTTTTTGATAACTACAAAAGGCGTCAAATTCCGCTTGGAACGCTTTACCAGTAGCGGCTTTTTTAAAGAGTATTTCTAATTGATCCGTACTCTTTCCTCTTGCTGATACGATGACAGCTATAGGTCCTTTTTCAGCTTCTTCTTTGATGATGTTGACTACCTTATCTAGTATTTCCGTATTTGCTAATGAGGAACCACCGAATTTAAGGACTTTGCGCTGTCCTTTATCTTGCTGCTTGGATCGTCGTTTGTAAAAATCATTGATTTTAGTACTTAACTTTTTCCATTCTACTAGGAATCCATCGTGTCCGTAATCGGAATCTATTTCTTCATAAATGGCATTGGACAGATGAGTAGCCATGAATTGTTGTGCGCTTGTAGGCACTAATACATCAGACTTTATACCTATTACTAAGCATGGGATATTGATATTTTGCAATGCTCTGACTTCACCACCTCGACCTCTCCCGATATTATGGCTGTCCAGACATTTTGTGAGGTAGTAGTAGCAGAGCGCGTTAAAACGTTTGACGAATTTATCCCCTTGGTATTGAATATAGGAGGCGGCTCTGAAATTATCTAATTTCTCTTCTTTATCGGTTTGGTCATGTATGAATGCATCGGATGTTCTATAGGTAAGCATGGCCATCGAACGGGCTGCTTTCATGCCTGCATCACCACCATCTACCTCACCAAAAGTAGTATCTGACTCTAAGGCGATGCGTTGTGTTTCATGAACCGCGATTCCCCAAGCTGATTCCCTTGCACTTGAAGCTATCAGAATTAGATGGTCAATTGTGCCAGTGAATGAATAAGCGAACTCTAAGGCTTGATAGCCTCCGAAAGATCCTCCAATAGCGGTATGGATCTGTTCAATACCTAAATGATCTGCTAATGCAATATGCGCCTGAACAACATCTCTTACGGTGAAAGTCGGGAAACTCAATGAAGTGGGCCGACTACTTCCATAAGGAGAGCCTATTACATTCGCACATACGATAAAGTAATCATCTGGGTCATATAGACTACCGACTCCGAATAGCCCTTTCCACCAATCCAACACATCTGAATTTGCGGTTAATGCATGGAAAACCCAAACGATGTTCGAGTCATTCTCATTTCTTTCACCAAAGGTATGATAGGCGATCTCTAAACTTTCGATTTCTTTTTTTGACTCGAATTGAAAAGGAAGTGCAAGGGTGAATCTTTCTAAAATGGACATAAGTATTTTCTAAGCTTTGATAAGGTTGAGTGCTTGGTCTACATCTTGAATGATGTCGTCGATATGCTCTAAACCGACTGAAAAGCGGATAAAGCCAGGGGTGATGTCGACCGCTAATTGTTCTTCGGAACTCAATTTAGAATGAGTGGTAGAGGCTGGGTGTGTAGCAATGCTTCTACTATCTCCAAGATTAGCAGTTAAGGAGAGCATATTTAAGGCATTTAAAAATGCACTCCCTTTTGCTGTTCCTCCTTTGATTTCACAACCCACTAAGCCACCGCCCAGCTTCATTTGTTTGCTGGAGATCGCATATTGCGGGTAGCTTTCTAAACCTGGATAAATGACTTTTTCAATTGAAGGGTGAGTGCTGAGAAACTCAGCTAAAGCGAGTGCGTTGCTACAATGCCTGTCCATTCTGACATGAAGCGTCTCTAAGCTTTTGGACAGTACCCAAGCATTAAAGGGGGAGAGGCTTGCGCCCGTTCGACGAATAAAGGCGTAACAGGGCTCAACTGCTTCTTTTGTACCAACTATAGCTCCGCCAAGCACTCTTCCTTGTCCGTCTATGAACTTGGTAGCAGAGTGAATGACCAGATCCGCCCCGAATTTCGCAGGTTGTTGTAAGTATGGGGAGGCAAAACAATTGTCTACTAAGTACAAGACATCATGCATTTTACAAAGCGCACCGATAAAGGCCAGATCCGCCGTTTTTAGGGTTGGGTTCGACGGACTTTCCACATACACCAATTTGGTGTTTTTTTGAATAGCAGCAGCCCAAGCGGTATTATCATCTACTTCCACAAAGGTGTGGGTGACACCCATTTTGGGTAAAATCTGACTGATGATGTATCGAGAGTTACCAAAAATGGCACTGGAGGCGACCACATGATCCCCTTGTTGCAAGTGGGCTACAAATGATATGTAGACCGCTGCCATACCTGATGCAGTAGCAACGCCCGCTTCACAGCCCTCAAGCAAACTGAGTTTTTGAGCGAATTCATCTGTATTCGGATTGGAGAATCGGGAGTATAAGTTGCCCTCTAACTCTCCCTTGAAGATGCCTGCTCCTTCTTCTGCGGAATCAAATACAAAGCTGGAAGTGAGAAAGAGCGGTACGCTATGCTCTTTTTGATCAGAGCGAGGGCATTGTGTGCGGATCGCCAGCGTCTCGAATTGTTGATTTTTCATAAGTCGTACTGCTGCCTGATTACGAAAGTGTATAGGTTACTTTAATATCTGCTGTTGCGCCAAGTATGTGATGAACAGAGCAATACTTCTCTTCGCTCAATTGAATGGCTTTCTGTAACTTCTCTTCTTGCACCTCACCGCTAATGTCAATATGGATGTGGATGTCTTTGAAAATGGCAGGAGTGGCATCAACTCGCGTCGCACTTACTTTGACCGAATAATTATCGATCTCTTGTTTTTGCTTGCGGAGGATCATTATGACATCAATGGACATACAGCCACCTACACCTACTAAAAGGAGTTGCATCGGACTGAAGCCTTCATTGCCGCTTTCTAATTTGGATGAGGCACAAATAGGAATCTCTACATCTCCATTTGAGGCGTAATATTGAAAATGTGCGTTTTCGGATTTTTTTAAGGAAATCTCCATTCTTTAGGTGAAAAGTACCTGTCAAGAATGCTTGGAAGGAATACTAATGATTGATTGGAATTGAAGCCAAGAAGCGTAGCTAACCACTGAGGAAGTAGACTTGAAGTCAACTGTAAAATTGGATAGTGAACACGGTTCTCATCTTTCAGTAAAAGCACTTATAGGTATAAGTACGTTTTACTGAGGAATTAGCACCTTAGTCAGTTTTTTAAACTGCTAGGTTGCTAAGGCTTCAAAGGGCCTTTCCCTCCACCTTTCTTGATAAGCGATGTGAAAAAAACAAGAACCATCTGAGATAGTTCTTAATCACGAAGGTAATCGAATAAGCTTAAAAGTGATTAAAAAACGAATGATTTCGGGAAAAATAGTTTACCCAAGACTACAACTTAAACCGATCCAAGCACCAGTAAAAATCCTGTGTCAGTAAAGAACTGTTTTCTTGGTAGTATTTTTCGTCAGCACGTAATTCACTATGTATGCGAACTAATTCTTCATCGGCATGCAGTTGTTTGTATACGATATTACGCATGAGCTTGAAGAAGCGACCAATGTTTTTGCTTTTCGCATCAGGTAGAGGGCGGGCATCCATGGCCGCCATGAAGTTTTTGTACTCCGTGAATTTATAGATGGTATACAATTCGGGATAACGGAATGACAAGTAAACGGAAATCGCACTTTTATCTCCGTGATAGTGGTTTTCTTTTTCTGGATTCTGCTCTTTTACCTTTTTCATCATCTGCTCACAGTGGTAGAGGAATAGATCTATTCTGTTCTCTACCTTATGACCGGATTCTTCATCATATAGTGCGTAGAACATGATACGCACTTGTTCGGCATCGATCACAATGAAATCTTTCAGTGTTTGTAAGGGGTAAAAATGCTTTCCTGCCAACAAATTGTTTTTATCGTCAGATAGATTCACATTAAAGCTGCGGTTGAACATATCGGCAAAATCTTCCGCTTCAATATTCCAATTTTCTTGGAATTGCTTTAGGGCTTCCCATTTGTACAACTCGTCGTAGTCCGCATTTCCTAAGAACGCTTTATACTTAGCGATCGCGGCTCTCAATCTATCTATGCTCAATCCTTTCCTTACCGTTATCATCGCAAATAGGTGTTTGGTTGTCAGCTTATTGTAGCTAAATGAAGCTGAAATAAATGGCAATGCTTACAAGGCGTGAATTTAGCTTTAAATCCATGCGTATCCAAATCAAAATGACGGCTTATGTTAAGTCTTCACGAAATGCTAACATGCGCAAGGGATAGGAGTGGTAATGAGCCGACTGAATGCGCCCTGTTTGGCGGCG
>JAHDGT010000319.1 GCA_020631675.1 Bacteroidota bacterium | reverse complement strand
CCAGATAGCCCATTTTGTAGGAACGGATAGCCCGGTACCCGCAGTAAAAAGGGGGTAAACCGTAGAGACGCCCTACACGGGCGTCTATGTGCCATACCCCAACAATTGACCCTTTCACCACCCCACATGGAATGAAAAAACCAACCCCCTTTTTATTGCGGGTATGCAGCCTGAGGAATAAAATCGAAAATGATACAATAATAAAAAGTATGCCTTTTTGAAGGTGTAATAAATTGGTGTATAAATGCTTTTTGAGGCTTCATTTGCGATTACCTTTGTAAGGAAAGAAGTACCAATCTGATTAGGTCATTTAATAGAAGGTCAGATTTGTTAATCCTAAAAAAAAAACATCGCTCATGAAAAATAGAATTGCATATAATGTGCTGTTTTTGACTTGGCTCTTACTAGGGCAAGTTGTTTTGGCACAAGAGAGCTTTGATGAGCTATTGCCTTATCAAGATTATTTGGGGGCGGGTCATGATGTGAATATTACGGTGACCAGCAGTGATGCGGATGACGCCAATGGCAATGGAGATGGGAGTGTTACCGTGAATGGTTTTAATCTGAATAACCCAGCGCAGTTGTCGGATGCGGCTCGCTTTTTACAGCAGGCGACTTTAGGGGCGGATCTGAATATGATCAAGATGACGGCTGCTATGGGCTATGAAGCTTGGTTGGATGAGCAAATGGCATTGCCTATGAATCCGGTTTTGTATACGCAGTACCGCATCTATGGCCAGTTAAATGGGGGCGACTCGGAGGGGGATGTGTTGAATGAACCCATTTTCAGGCATTTTTTCCGCTCTGCTTGGTGGCAGAATCAATCTACCGCGCCGGATCTGTTGCGACATCGTTTGAACTATAATTTGAGTGAGATTTTCGTGATCTCTGACAACTCGGATTTCTTTGAGGATCACTCGCAGGTCTTGGCGAGTTTCTATGATCTATTAGGTGGGCATTGTTTCGGTAATTATCGGGATATGCTGTATGACATTAGCTTGAACCCGGGCATGGGCGTGTATTTGAGTCACTATAACAATCCGAAATCGGATCCTGACAATAACATCCATCCGGATGAGAATTACGCGCGGGAGATCATGCAGTTGTTCTCGATCGGTTTGTTCGAGCTGAATAATGATGGGACATGGAAATTAGATGCGGAGGGCAATCCGATCCCTACTTATGATAATGGCGACATTAAGGAGTTCGCAAAGGTGTTCACAGGCATGGGAAGTGGCGCACCTGGAGGGGAATTCGGTCTGGGTGGTGAAGAGGCGGGTGCCTACCAATTGATCGTGCCGATGAAGATGTATGAGGAGTGGCATGAGCCGGGCGAGAAGCAGTTGTTGAATGGCTATGTGATACCAGACGGGCAAACGGGTTTGGAGGATATTTCGGACTGCATTGACCATTTAAGCGCACATGATAATGTGGGCCCATTCATGGCTAAGCACCTGATCAAATTCATGGTGACTTCCAACCCGAGTCCGGAATATGTAGGAAGAGTAGCGGATGCTTTTAATGACAATGGCGAAGGCATGCGAGGGGATATGTCGGCTGTAGTAAGAGCGGTTTTATTGGATGAGGAAGCACGTACTTGTACGGCGGTGAATGATAGTACTTATGGCAGATTGAGAGAGCCCATTACGCGCTATGCGAATCTGCTAAATGCCTTTAATGCTTACCCGAAACCGCAAGGTGTTGACGAAGAAGAGGAGGAAGAATTTGAGTCTGAGTTCGCACCGGCTTTTTTCTCTACGATGGATTACTTCAAATCCGCGACCGGGCAGGCACCAATGGCGGCTCCGAGTGTATTCAATTTCTTCATGCCTGAATATCAGCCGAATGGAGAGGTCAGCGATCTGGAGATGGTCGCACCAGAATTCCAGATACACAATTCGAGTACGGCGATCGGCTTCATCAATTTATTGGATGATTGGACTTTGTGGCAGCACTACCTGCCTTATGATGTGGATGGCAGTTTTGTGGATTTGGATTTGAGCTATGAATACAGTTTGGCGGAAGATCCCACTGCTTTAGTAGACCACCTCAGTTTGGTGATGGCGGCCGGACAGCTTTCGGATGCTACTAAGGAGATCATTGTTACTGCCTTGAATGGTTTGACCGCGGAAGAGTATGCAGGAGAACCCGAAGAATTAGTAGTGGATAGAGTAGCGATCGCCTTGTATTTGGTGATGTGTTCACCGGATTATGCGATACAGAAGTAAGCAGCATACCCAATTCTTAACCTTTGAAAAGAAAAACCATCATGGCTAAAAATAAAATTTCAAGAAGAAAATTCATCGGTACAACGGGTTGTGCCGCTTTGGGAACGACCACCTTATTCTCTACGCTGCTGAATCTGAAAAGTATGAGTGCCTATGCGGCCAACAGCAGCTATAAGTCGATCATTGCCCCGCCCGACGACTATAAAGCTTTGGTCTGCATTATGTTCGGCGGCGGGATCGATTCTCACAATATGCTGGTACCTAAGGGAGATGCCGAGCATGCCGAGTATAGCGTGACCCGTTCAAATCTGGCAATAGCGCAAGACAGCCTATTAGATTTGAATGCGGCCACTTATACAGAAAAAACATTGGGCTTACACCCTTCCATGACCCACTTGAAAGAGGTGTTCGATAATGGAAAATTAGCCTTTGTCAATAATGTAGGGACATTGGTGGAACCTACCACTAAAGCCGCTTATGAAGCAGGGGGCGTGAGCGTGCCTGTGGGCTTATACTCGCATGCGGATCAGATGATGCATTGGCAGACTTCGGTACCTCAAACTCGTGGCTCGGCGGGCTGGGGCGGACGATTGGCGGATGTGATGCAGAGCTTCAATGAGAATCAAGACATCAGCATGAGTATTTCGCTATCGGGTAAGAACATTTTCCAAGCAGGGAATCAAACTTCAGAGTACACCATTCGCCCGGAAGGTACGGGTAGTATCGGGATGAACGGCTATGGCGAAGAGGGGTCATTTTACGAACTGAGAACTACTGCCGTGAATAGCCTTTTAGAGCAGCAGTACCAAGATGTGTTCAAGCGATCTTATGCGGGCGTGATCAAAAACGCACAAGCCACACATGAGGTGTTTAGTGCGGCCATCTCAAGTATTAGTCTAAGCTCGGTATTCACAGCGGATAACCCTTTAGCACAAAGCTTGCAGATGGTAGCGAAGACCATCGCCGCTCGTGAAATGCTGGGACTGCAACGCCAAACCTTCTTCATCAATTTTGATGGTTGGGATCACCATGATGAGGTGCTAATGGCGCAAGAGTATATGTTGGGTTTAGTCAGTCAGGCGATGGCGGAGTTTCAAACTGCTTTAGCGGAGTTGGGCATTGAAGATAGCGTGACCACCTTTACAGCTTCCGATTTCGGACGAACGCTGACCAGCAATGGCAATGGTACCGATCATGCTTGGGCAGGCAATATGATGGTGATGGGCGGTGCAGTGAATGGCGGAGACATGTACGGAGAGTATCCTTCTTTGGATTTAGCCAGTGATTTAGTAGTAGATGAGGCTGCTTTGATTCCTACGCTCTCCACAGATGAGTATTTCGCGGAACTGGCTTTGTGGTATGGCGTAGCGCCTTCGGATCTGGCTTTGGTATTCCCGAATATCGGCAATTTCTACAGCTACTCAGCAGATAATATGCCGATTGGTTTTATGAATATGGCTTAGCCGATCAGGTATGCTATAATGCCTCAAAAATGATTTGCTAATCACAAATCCCAACACAACATCAACATCATGATCAAATATATTTTTTCAAAATCGTTTTTATTCTCGCCATTCACATTCGTATGCTGCCTGTGCCTTTTGGTCGCCACCTGGAACGCACAAGCACAAAGCGATGAGAGCTGCTTCGAGGCGGATCCCAATGTCTGGGAAGAAGCTTGGCGCTCTTGTAATGAAACAACTAATCCGAATCCGGAATTGGATGCGGGACATTGGATCCAGTACGACTTCGGTGCGGTATACCGCTTGTCGAAATCTTGGGTCTGGAACTATAATAAAGCGGATGCCTTGACCCAAGGCATGCAGAACGTTCGGGTAGATCATTCCTTAGATGGGGATGAGTGGGTCTATCTGGGTGATTTTGAATTCGCTCAAGGAACTGGGGAAGCGGTGTATGGCGGCTTTGCGGGCCCTGATTTTGGCTTGGTAGATGCTCGCTATGTGCTATTCACCGCACTCAGTAACTGGGGCGACGAAGGCTGTACGGGCTTGTCTGAAGTGAAGTTCAACCTTGAACCGCAGCTATTGCAATTCGTGCCCATCGAGTTCGCCTGTGAAGCACCTACGGAAGTATTCGCCATTGACATCCTCTCTTTTGAAGAACTCATCTTATGGCAGGGAGAAGCCGATATGTATGTCTTCCGTTACAGAGTAATAGGAGAGGAGGAATGGATGGAAATAGAAGTAGACGATACAGAGGTGTTTTTGGAAGATTTAGAACCCAATACCGAGTATGAATTCCAGATCGCGGCGCTCTGTATCACTGAAAATGAAGAAGGGGAAGAAATAGAACAGCTCAGTGATTTCGGCGAATCTTACTTTTTCACCACTATTGAAGAACAAGAGGAATGCGGCTACATTCAAAGCATGAATTTCATGCAGTTTGATGAAGAAGAGATCGTTGTGACGTGGAATGAGGTGGTCGGTTCTGAAGGCTATACCATTCGCTACCGTATTTATGGGGAGGAGGAATGGACGGAAGAGGAGGTGGATGATACCTGGTTCGAGCTATATGGCGCATGGTTGGTAGATGACATCATCATCGAGTTTCAAGTAGAGAGCAATTGTGAAGAGGAGGGACCTACGGGTTTCAGTGAATCCTTTTATGTAGCACTAGGAGATGCGAGCTTGGAGGATATAGAGATCGTAGGTATTGGTGATGCTAATGTTACCAATCTCGACCGACCAATGGCGGATTTGCAGTTGTACCCTAATCCCGCACAAGACATGACCATGGCCTTATACAGCAGTAGAGAAGCGGGTCGTGTGCATGTGCAGATTCTGAACCTATCCGGTCAGCTTTTAGAATCTATGCCCTTCACGGTAACAGAAGGAGAGAACCGACTGCCGATCACTTTGCGCGATATCAGCATGGGGCTTTATATCCTCAAGGTCATTGATACGGATGGTAAGGAGAGCGTGAATAAGAAGATTGTTGTTACGGGCAACTAGAGGGACTTTGAATCACAACAACTCAACTCACTAAGCAACAAGCAGCATCAAAAAGGGAGGACACATGTGTCCTCCCTTTTTGTGTTTTCAAGTAAGCTTTTAACTGTTAAATCACTTCACCACCACCTTCTCACTGATCTCAAAATCTTTCCCGACAATATGAAGCAGATAAACGCCCTTTGCCAAGTCAGATACCTCCCAGTTGAAAACACGTTCCGCACCAGCCTCTAGTCTACCCTCAAATAAAGTAGGGTCGGCACTATTCTGCTGCCCGTGCAGTGGATAGCAAGTGATTTGTACATCTTGTGCCTGTGTAACAGTCAAAGCGAAATTGAGTTCGCGCCCTGTCGGATTAGGAAAAGGCGCTTGATAACTGGAAACGATGGCATCCAAAGCTGGGGCAATACCTAC
>JAHDGT010000318.1 GCA_020631675.1 Bacteroidota bacterium | reverse complement strand
GTATGAGCCTTCCGCGCGCAAGGGATAGCAGTGGTATAAAATGGGATAGATGGGGAGTGAGTGCCTGCTTGGCGGGGGCGGCCCAGAGGTAGCCACCGCCAAGTAGTGCAACGAACCCCCAGATAGCCCATTTTGTAGGAACGGATAGCCCGACCACGCAGTTAAGGCTTGCGCCTTTTTAGACGTGAGACATGAGACTCGAGACGTGAGATTTCGTGCTGTATGCCGAAAATTCAGCCACATACTACGCAAGGCTTTATTGCGTGGATGCGCCCTGACAAATAAGACCACAAAGCAAAAAGACCCAAGACATAAGCTTAGTTATGCCTTGAGCCTTTTACTTTCATTCTTAGAATCCGATGCGTTTTTTACGCTCGGGGGTATTCATCATTTCTTGATCGGCTTTGAACAGATCGGCTTTCATTTTGGCGATGTTGGCCGTCATTTTTTCGCGGATGCGAGGAATGTTCAGGGAACGCAGGGCGGAGAGTGCCGCATTGCCTTTATCTACCACGGTACTGGCAGGTGTTTTTGAAGGCATGACCAAAGAAGAGTTGATGTTGACCATCATGTCTCCTTCGTGCTTGAAAGGCGGGCAGTTGATCACGGGCACGCTTAGGTTAGCGGCCAATGCACCTCCTAAACCGTTAGAGCGACCAGCTACTGCGATCACCACACCCGGCTCAACGGAGTTGTTGACCACTTGGGCCAATTGTACTAAACGCTCACCGTTTTTGTGGGCCGAGATCACGCGTAGGATCACGGGGATGTCGTAGCCATCCATTTTCTCTTTAATGGCTTCGCAATGTGCTTTATCAGAAGCGGAACCCATTACGATCAAGATGTAACCATCGGCGATCAAGCCAGCAGCATTAAGATTGCTGGTGATGCGTTGTTTTGCAGGGGTATTATCGTTCAGATTGATCGCTGTGCCTGTGATGCGCTCATGCATATCGCAATAGATCTTGCTGGCACCGTCGCGGATCTCGTCTGTTAAAGTAGTTGGGTAAGCGCCGTCTACTTTGTTCTCGATCATCCATTGACGAACGAACTCTTTGCTGTTTTCTTTCGCGCCTTCGGCATCTTTGGCATAATCATCTGCCTCCCAGAAGCGAGAAGAATCAGGGGTGTGTATCTCGTCAATGAGAATCAGCTCACCGTTCAATAAACCGAATTCGTACTTGGTATCCACTAGGATGATCCCTTTCTCTGCCAGCACTGCTGTTCCGCGCTTGAAAAGCTTCATGGAGACTTCTGCCATTTGCTGGTACAATTCAGCGGTGGTCCAGCCTTCTTTGGCGATGTCTTCCGGACTGATCGGGCGGTCGTTATCCTCTTTAGTGGTAGGTGTTAGGATTGGCTCCGCGAAGGCTTGGTTTTTCGTCAAGCCATCAGGCAGTTCCACACCGCAGAAGTTGCGCTGACCTTTGGCATAGCCTCTCCATAGAGAGCCTGTGATATAGCCACGAACGATCATTTCCACACGGATCGGTTCTGCTTCTTTTACCAAGGTGACATTAGGATCCACTTGCTTGAGGTAGTGGCTGTCAACGATGTCTTTGGTTTGCTCGAACCACCAGTTGCTGATGCCATTGAGCACGGCACCTTTGTGCGGAATAGGGGTTTCTAATACATTATCGAAGGCGCTCAGACGGTCGGTGACCACGATCATACGCGTATCGTCATCGATACGGATGCTATCTCTCACCTTACCGCTGTGAATTTTTTCGAGTTGAGGAGACTCAAAAGAAAGCAGGCAATTCATTGAGTATTGTGTTTGGTTACGTTAATTGGATAGTGCGGTATAAACGCTCTAAATCAAAGCGCGAATTTAGTTTTTAAGCTTATTAGTCGGAATCTTTCAGCTGTTATGCTTGTGTTAAGTACAATCAGACTAAGAGCGTGTCCAGGTTTTTAAATTCGGTCTGCAAAAGGTGCTTTTTTGCCTTGTACTACAGATTTTTTTCACTTCCGCATTTATGCTCATCAAGCTTTAAACCTTCTTCTGCAACAGGCAGTCATATCAAGAAGGCGTTTATCATATATATAATAGCAGTCGCAAAATTTCGCACTTTTGGCAAATTTCTTGCTGCTTACTATTTGTATTTCTAAATAATTCCTTTAGATTTGTTGAACACGCAAGTAATGACTTCATGCGTGTTTCTCCACTTTTTTTTACAAAACAGCTTGTCTATAGACTATAGTTTTACTTTCCATTACTCATAAGTTAGTCCCTATTTTGTCAAGTTCATCTAGTGCGTCCGCATCTGTTTTTTATTGACAAGTCTATACTTCCTTGTGTGTAGTGGCTCTATCATTTATACTTCTTCACTGTCTAAAATTCCACAGTATGAGGTCAATTGGCGATAAAGAGCTAGTAAAACTGTACGTGTCCGGCCAAGAGCAAGCTTTAGCAGAGTTAATAAGGCGACACAAAGACAGGGTATATACATCTATATACCTGTTTGTTAAAGATGATCTTCTTGCGGAAGATATCTTTCAGGATACCTTTATTAAGGTAATCGATACCCTGCGTAGGGGTAAATATTATGAAGATGGCAAATTCCTGCCTTGGGTGTTGCGCATTGCTTATAACTTGTGTGTGGATCACTACCGCAAGACGAAGCGTACTCCGACAGTAACCAATTCTGAAGGTTACGATATTTTCAAGATCTTACCTTTTGAGGCGGATAATTCCGAGCAGCGTATCATTAAGCAGCAAACCTATCAAAAGGTGCGTGACTTGGTGAATCAACTGCCGCAAGAGCAGAAAGAGGTGGTGATATTACGCCACTATGCTGAATTGAGTTTCAAAGAGATCTCGCAGATCACCAATGTAAGTATCAATACCGCATTAGGACGCATGCGCTATGCTTTGATCAATATGCGCAAGATGATAGCGGAAAAACAGATCGTGCTTTAGAAAGCTGGGTATCGTAGGTGAAGTTGGAGTTGTAATAACAACTAGTGCGCTTACCTTATCCTACATAAGTCGCGATTAACTTTATTCGCCACATTTCTATATTTTTTTCTGAATCGGGTCAAGCACTATTTCGCTTGACCCGATTTTTTTTTCAGTGATTGCAACTTGCATGCGACTTGGCTCGTTTATATAAGTGAACGAGCGAGTGAGCATGTGAACAAAATACAGTAGTAGTACACTCCAACTACTTTCTATTTATCCCTGATGCTCCTCATTCGTATTTCTTTGGCTCGCATCATAAAGCTGCATACTAAAGAATTGTTAAGTTTTTTGCATCTACACACTAATCGTGCTAAAGCGGCCGTTTAGTAATCGCAATCTGGTAATAAGTACCCGGCCAAAAGTAACCCTTGCTCCTGACTTGCTCTTTTAGCCGTATCCTGCGTTATGAAAAGCCTCATTTAGCCCTGCTATACGTCGTTTTTCATGCCTTGGCTACAACTAAAATAGCTGCGCCATGATCTAACGCTTACTTTTGTCCAGGTACTTAAAAAGCTGTCCACTTTTCAAATTCAGATTCGAGTAAGTAATACAACACTCCCGATTTGTTGTTCACTCATTAGAAAGACTCAATAATGGTCAAAGATTTTACACAAGAAGATTTAGTAGCGTTTATCTATAAAGATTTGGACGCTGGTCGTAGTGCCGAAATCAAATCTGCTTTAGCCAGCAACTGGAAACTGAAGGAAGAATACAATGAATTGGTGGAAAGCTTAGGGGTGTTGAATAAGATGACACTTCGCTCGCCACATCCTTCTTCCATTCAGTTGATCATGGAACACAGTCGCCGTACCGCAGCGGAACAGGAGTTGGAAACATCCTACTGACTGCTTAATTAAATATACCGACAAACAAAACGGGCAATGAAGCGCATACTTCATTGCCCGTTTTTTAGTGAGCTAGTTTAAACCAGCTCGATGCCTATCATGCATTACTCATCATATTCCAGATCCACACTGAACAGATCCGGATTTTTAGGCGGAATGGTCTTATAAAAAGCCATGATCTCGCGGAAATCAGCCGCCATATCATCAGAGGGATAAATGAGTTTACCTACCCCTGCTACTTTTTTATCAAAATCGAGATAACCTAAGCCAATGGGCACTCCTGCCTGTTTGGCCACATGATAATAGCTGGTGCGCCATTTAGTTCTTAGGCTACGGGTACCTTCTGGCGTTACCAGCATCACAAAATCACCAGGGTTTTGCTCAAACAGCTCGATCATGACCTGTGTCATACTAGGACGCTCCTCCCCTTCTTTACGTGGGCTACGGTCTATCCACAGCGCACCTACACTTTCTATCATTGAGCCAATTACGGGCCGGTTGTGTTCTTTTTTGATCGTGAACCGAATGGGTATGCCCAATTTCTCAAAACCTGTTATCATGAAGGGGAAATCCCAGTTACTGGTATGCGGAGCAGCGATCATCACACAGCGGTTGATGCCTTCGGGCAGCCCCTCTTGTATTTTCCAACCGTTCCATCGGAATAAAAAACGGCACATTGATTTTAACATAGTCGTAGTTCAAAAATAGAAAAGCGCACCGAGCCTCAGTTGGCACGATGCGCTCAAATGGTAATGGTTACGTACCACCATCCTTAGAACAGTCGCCCTAGGCTATAGGCTAAGGAGGTAGTGAGATATAAATTTTTATAGTCGCCCGCCATGATCTTATTCCTAGGCTGTACCGGACGCATGCCGTAGTTGGCGTTCAGTCTTAAAGAGAAGCGATCGCTTAGAAAATACCGACCACCAGCGGTGAAGCCCCAGTCAAAACGATTGATCACATGGCTTTCATCAAATTCTTGTTCCAACTCGTGTAGGAAAAGCGCATCAACATACTCTTGTTCTGTTGCGAATTCTTCTTGTAAACCTGCATATTGACCAATGTCTAAAATAGCATTACCTGTATTAGAGCCTTCTAGTAAAAAGCCCAGGTGACCGCCCAACTCCAATCCGAAACGCTTAGAGGTTTTCCAAGCAAATAAGATGGGGGTTTCTATGTATCTCAACTCATAGCGACCACTGACATCCCCTGCTAGATAAGTTTCCACATTGTAGACAATTGTTTCTTGACCTATTTGGGTTTCTAAAGGCCAAAGTGTATCCACATTAGCCACATAGGTACCGTATTCTACTCCGGTATGTAAATAATTCACTTCCGTGCGTATAGCAACAGCATCGCCTATCGGAAAATTGAAGAACATACCTACTGAAGGCTTGACGATCGGCTTACCACTGTCCGTATCCGCATTAAAAGGTCCGATCAGCACACCAGCGGACCCGCCACCTTGTATACCGAACTCCATATTCTGTGCAGAAAGTCCACTACTCACGATAAAGATCAGAGCCGATAGTAAAAAAGTGTAACGAATGAATTTCATAATACGGGATGATTAGTAGTGTTGTTCAGAAATAACAAATCGGTATATGAAGTCATCTTTTTTGCTCATATTTCGTTTATTTTTCCTTCCGTACCTAAGGGTATGCAACTCAAAATAAGCCTCATCTGAGTAAAAAATCTGATCCTCATATCCTCAATTCTTATTTCTGAACAACACTAGTGAATGGGGGTATTTTAGAAAAGTAGAAAGCTGTTTATCAATCGATTGTCAGTCGACCACTTGCTAATGCTCGCTCTCCTTCCTTTACAATATA
>JAHDGT010000317.1 GCA_020631675.1 Bacteroidota bacterium | reverse complement strand
AACACAATTGTGACAAAACAAAAACAAACTTATACAACTGCTTTTCAAGTACTTAGACTTCAATTATTGAAGCTCTGCTGTAGGATAACAAGGTTTAGGGGGTACATTTATTGCTGCTTCCGAATATTGCAAAAGGCGAAAGAAAAGACACTATGCTGACAAAGATCAAAATCATGTTCAAAAATCACCTTTTCAATGTTCGATGTTCGATGCGCGAGGGATAGTAGTGGTTATGAAGCCGCTGAATGCGCCCTGTTTGGCGGTGTAGCGGGGCTGATCAGAGGAAGACACCGCTACACCTGCCAAACAGCAGCAGGCGACGGCTGAATTTGAACGGATAGCCCGGTGGACGCAGTGAAAGCTTGCGCTTTCTTAGACCCGAGATGTGGGACCCGAGACATGAGATGAGTTGCTCGACGTCAATCTTCTTGCAGAAGAGAGCGCAGGCTTTTATTGCGGGCACGCAGCCTGATCAGATGAAAAAACTTTAAACCACCTCATTGTTTTAGCAGCAGATCCGGTGAGATCTCGTACATCTGTTCGTAGTGTTTGCTGTAGCCGAAGGTGGCATGGGGGAAGCTTTTCTTTAGGCTGGGCAGTAACTCTAATATCTTTTTTTCGGACAGGTTCAGGGTGATGTGGTCGTAATCGTTGAGTTTGAAATGCAGGGTGGTCATTTGTAAGATCCGGATGCCGAAGGGAAAATGTTCTACTTTAAGGTAGTAGATCCAAACTACTGATTTTGAGGAAGCAATGACAGTTTCTAAGACATGATTTTTTTGACGATCATACTCAAGTATACCACTTAACAAGAGGTAAAAACCTGCAAAGGAGAGCAGCATACCACAGAGTGAAAACAGAAAGTTCAAACGCCCGATGATGGAGAAAAGGAAGATAGCAGCGATCAACAGCAGGGACAAACCTACGGCCATCTTCATCCATCTTTCTCTATTGAGCGCTTGGATGATCAAATCTATTTCATTTTGGCTTATCTGACTCATTTAGGATCTAAATCGGGAGAATAGCGTCTTTCATTTTTAAAATAACGGTAGGCAATATAAGCCAATATTATGCCTGATACCATCATACCGATCGCTATCCATTGAGCTTGGGATAGGTTGAGTCCTAAAGCGGACTTGCGATCATTGATGCGAACGAACTCTATGA
The DNA here is from genome assembly GCA_020631675.1 of Bacteroidota bacterium. Lineage (GTDB taxonomy): Bacteria > Bacteroidota > Bacteroidia > Chitinophagales > UBA2359 > JAHDGT01. The sequence goes on along the minus strand of JAHDGT010000317.1, from coordinate 4,484 downwards.
AGAAACGCTCTATACCGTTGAAGAAAAGAAATACGCAAAATAATAAACCCGGTACAACTAGTTTTTTACGCAATGCCATTAATATCAAGAAGATGGTGGCACCCATTAAAAACTCATACACTGAGGTTGGCCAGACAGCTAATGGCAGTTGATAGCAATATTCTCCGACACAGCCGGGTATGGGCACACCTGCCTCAATCACATTGTTCGGGTAATTGTAAGCCCACATCCAATCCGGTAGCCAGCTGAATGGTTTTGCGGCTGTATTTTCTATTCCCCAGTCACCATCACCACTAAAGTGACAGCCTAATCGTCCTACCGCATAGGCCATTATAATAGCCGGGGCGGCGGCATCGGCAATTCTGCGTAAAGGAATTTTTTTAGTCCTCGCATAATACATGACACTGACGGTTCCTAAGATCAATCCGCCATAAAATGTTAAGCCATCGAAAGAAAGCAAAGAACCAATGGGGTCATTTATGAATGCGGACGGGTCGTCTAACCAAGTGAAAATTTTCGCGCCTATGATGCCTGATATAGCAGCGACCATTATAATGTCTCCTACTCTTTCTCTTGGGTATATATTTTCTTCTATTTCTTCTGGCTTGGCTTTTTGTTGTTGTTTGCGTTCGTAGAAGTGAAAACCGCCCAATGCGAGCATTCCGATGATCGCTATCGGAAAACTCCCTTTCTCCATATCTAATAAAAACGACTGTGGATCTTGACTCACCTCCACCCAATTCATTAGCATATACCCCAGCTTATATCCTACGATCAAACCGAGTATACCATTGGATAGTATTCCCCATAATGAGGGTGGTGCTCCGATCGTTCTCTTTTCTTTGACAGGATGTAGTATCCCGGCTCGCTCCATACGAGCAAACTCCCGAAATACAATGATCGCGGCGGTCAAAAAAGCCAAGGCCAAAAAGAAGCCGAAGGTCTGAATAGGTAAAGGAATATTCAAACCCGTGAGGTCTTGTATTAGATGACTCAGTTTTGGATACATATAGTTGATGCGAAGTTTAGAACGTGTTCAGGAACTAGCAATTTAAGGGCCAAGAGCGTGTTTAGGATTTTAAATTCGGTCTGCAAAAAGCGCTTTTTTGCCTGCTCTTCTTCAAAAAGAATAGCAATAGCGCTGCTATTCCGATTATTTTTTAATCGATCAGACTAAAAAATCACTCTTTTTCGACCAGATAATAAATTCCTAAGCACGCTCTAAGTTAGGGAATTACAAGGATGAGAGGGTCCTGAAAAAAAGCATAAAGCACTCTTTGAGCATTTTCGCAATTCAGCATTGAAACTACAAGAAAATTTATTTTTTTAACAAATGTATTACCGTCTAAAAAAAAGCGATTTAAAAAGATTGAAATTTTCATGATGATTTGTCACGATAATATCACAACTAAATTCACCTCATTCATATAGTCATGCTTTTCAAAAGATAAGGAGAAAGCTGATTTAGCCTATGTGTAGTTCGTAACTTTAGGAATGAGGGACATATTAGCAGTTTTAGTTTGTAAAACTACTTTAGGAAGTGGACCCTACTACCCCTTTTGATCCTTGCTACTGATTGATCCTGTCCACTCTTTTGTTCCCCGAAAAATTTGTTCAATTCCGTTTTGGAACCCTTTTGTCCGGATTTTGGTTTTTCGACCAGATTCAAATGATGCGTGTAAGTTATGATGTTGTTAAGAACAGTAGCTATAGTATTGGCAGCTTCCTGCCTGATGTTCTATACGTTTTCAATGGGCCAAGCTAAGCCCAATGATGGCGTAGAGGATGGTCGTGTTAACAATACAAGTCTAAATAATGGGGAAGGTGAAGGAAAGAACAAGGATGCTTTTGTTCGGATAGATACTTTAGTGCTTAGTGATACACTATTGTTAAAAACAAATGAAAAGGCGGTCATTAAAAAGTTGGTTCAAAAGAAAAGCATCTTATCCAGTGCTCGCAAGCAAAGGGATCTTGACGGTCATGAAGACCAGCTCCACACAGTATAAAGTGCTATCCGTTGATACCATACCATTCCTTACTCCTTTAGCTGAAAAAATCAAAAGCTCCAAGTCCAAACTTTTCTTAAGTTTCAAAAAGCCTAAAAAAGCAAGCGAAAAGGTAATTATAGAACCCGTAACAGAAATTGCTAAAACGGCTCCGGTCGAGACGGCGGAAAAGCCAGTGACGAAAACGAAGATAGAGGCGGATAAAGAAATAGCGGAAGTAAAATCTGAGGGCTTATTAGAAAAGACAGACTCTAGAAAGATAGCACCCAATCTTTCTTTAAATTTTAAAAAGAAAGATAAAGCTCCTAAAAAGCAGGTCGAGAAAAAGAAAAGTCCGGAAGAACTAAAACAAGAACGTTTATATGGGGCGAATCATTCGGCAGCTCAGCCTAGTGATATCAGCATCATGTTAGATAATCTCGCTGATCTTGAAGTCATTGACCCGCTCACTCCTGAAGAAGAATTGGCTGAAAAGGAAGCCATTACAAAACAAAAGAGCGTTGACAAAGAAGCTTACGATAAGTTGATCCGTTCTCCTTATGCCATACAAGTTAATGTGGATAAGCCAGCAACACAGGAAAAATCAGCTCGTAAATCCTCCAACCTATCATCAGATCGTTCCTTCAGTAACTCCAGGTCTTTAGGTCGTTTAACCCCTACAACCGAGGAACATGAAGAAGCGGTCTTTATTGAGAAGCCACTTGATGTAGAAAATTCCACTGCCTTTTTATTTCCTACTGAACCTGCTTTCACACATGAAGCCACTCCATCCGGTCTTAGTGTAAAAAAGGTCAATGCACCTATTTTAGATACTAAAACGGAATCAGAGATCGAGCTTGTTGATGCCTTGATGTCTTACGATGAGCATATGCAGGATATTGTAAGGACAGACTTCAATACAAGGAAGCTATTGAATAAAACCAGTAAGTACACCACAAGTCCTGTAGCTGATGAAGAGGAAATGGCGATCATAGAAGAGACCGATTTGCCTGAAGTTATAGACAAGAAGGTAGAAACACCGCCAAGTATTGATAGTAAAACCCTTAGTACGCCAGCTTTATCTTCTTCTCCTGTTGTTAAGCCAGCTGTAGAAAAGAAAGTCCCTACTACTAGCAAGCAATCGCCTATTTCTCCGAATAAGCCTGTTACAGTTCCTAAGGTTGAAAAAACTACAACAGCTAAAAAGAAAAATGTAGTTCTTAGAAGCGGACCACCTCCAGAAATAGAGGCCTTGAGCACATCTAAGAAAACAGTTAAACGCTCAACGCAAACCATTACCGAAATAAGTAATAATCCTGTTCAAGCTGTTAAGTCTAATAGTGCGGCAGCCGTACCTGTATTCGACATCAATAATCCACGGCCAGCCTCTACCTATAATGACACGCCTATTTTCGACCCCGACCAATTAGACATTGGTTTGAGCGAAGCCTACATACTAGATGAAGAAGGAAAAGAACTACCTATCTCAACAGATCCTGATATCATTGTCAGAGGTGTAGCATTGCCATCAATAGCAGCTGCTGTTAAGCCTTTAGCTAATGAGCCTGAAGCTGTCGAAGCACTTGAGGCACCAAGCCCTGTAGATGAAAACCTCTTGGATCCAAGTTTAGCAACTCCAGTGACCAAGCACGGCAAAGTACTTGAGCGTCGCCTGATCACTCCGGCAGAAGCTTATGACATGACCCTAACAGAAGTAGAGCAACAACGTATAATCTTGTCCGAGCTTTACCAGCAAGATATGCCCTATGAAGAACGTGCGGAGTTGATAGAAGCAGCCAGTCGTTTATTGGAAAAAGTAGTAGCAGAAGACATTACTCATCATTGGTATGGTACTGCTTTTGACCGCGAGGGCTGGACCGCCACTCCTGGAACAGGGCGTATCGCTTGTAGTTATTTCGTAGTCACCATGCTCATGGAAGCAGGTTTAGAAGCTGACCGCATCAAGCTATCTCAGCAAAGTGCGCAAACGATCACTAAAACAATTTGCCGTCCGGAAAACATCGTTCGTTATACCAGCAAAGATGAGCTCTATGAGGGTATGGAAGAAAGAGGCAAAGGCTTGTATGTCATTGGGTTTGATCATCACGTCGGTATGCTGTATCACGATGGTACAGAATGTTTTCTGATTCATTCCTCTCCTCTCCCACCAAGTACGGTGGCGCGCTTACCTCTTGTAGATGCTCCTTCGCTTCGCTTCTCCAAGAATTATGATGTGGGTAAAGTAACAGATAATAAAAACTTAGTGCACAGTTGGTTAACAGGGACTAAGCTTCCTATTATCAAAGCGAATTAATTTTCTTATTGCGCATCCCCGCAATAAAAAAGCTGCTCAACAACACTTGTTTGAAAATTTCAAAAGTGTTTGGTGAGCAGCTTTTTTACTTCGGGGTCGGGCTTTCCGTTAAATTCGGCAACCCCAAATGCGCTTCGCTGGCAGGGCTGGCGGTGGCTACCTCTGGGCCGCCCCGCCAGCCCGCC
>JAHDGT010000316.1 GCA_020631675.1 Bacteroidota bacterium | reverse complement strand
ATACGGCTAAAAGAGCAAGTCAGAAGCAACGATTATTTTTGTCCGGGTACTTAATCATCTAAGCTGATAGCTTTAGTTCATCAATAGCAGCAGCTAATTTTCTGTCTTTATCTGTAACCACATTTCCAGCATCATGTGTGGTCAATGCTAAGGTAACTTGGTTATATACATTGGTAATATGGGGGTGGTGATTCTGCTTTTCAGCTAAAATGGCCACTTGGGTTAAAAACCCAAATGCTTCCACAAAATCTCTAAACTTGAAATCCCGTACCAATTGATCGTTTTCTTCTCTCCACATAGTTGATAGTAATTTATTGTTTCCCCCTTCGGGTCAACACTAAGACGATTCAGTTGTTTCTCAACAAAGAACGTGAATAATCGTGTATCTTTCCGTGTGTTTTGCATTTAGTTGAAACACGCTCTATAAGCAGTTAATTTTCCAATGCTACTTAGAATGCTGTCTACTTTAACCCATCGTCTTTACATCCCTATTTTTCGAATCACACTACCACTTTTAGTACTGGTTAGCTGTTCTGTTTTTACGGCACAGATACAAGCTCAGTGTACAAAAACCAATGCCACGGGCTGCCTTTGCCCTGATGGTAGTGATAGCTGCGACTTGCTGCCCGACTTTAAAGTGGCAGAAATCATGTTGAACAGCAGTTTGGATGTGATCGAGTACCCTGGTGAGATCCGACTTTCTGTTTCCACACCAAACCTGGGCTTCGGACCAATGGAAGTGATTTCAACGAATTTCTTTGTTTGTGGTTCGGACACTTTGTTTATAGAAGATCCGGAGGGCTTCTTTTGCCCTGATGGTGCCGCTCCCAACCAATTGGTCAAGCAGATCACTTACCACAAGGATGGCAGCAGCATGGATACTATCTCCCACTGGGCGGGGAGCATGACCTACCACCCTACTCATGGGCATTTACATGTGGATGACTGGGCACACTACACCCTGAGAACACCCTTAGAAGGTGTTGATGATCCATTGGAATGGACCATAGTCGCTGAAGGTTTTAAACTGGGCTTCTGCTTGCAAGATACCGGAGATTGCTTTGAGGATTATCCTGGTCATGCCGTTGATGATTCAGGTACGACTTTAGCCACATCAGACGAAGTTCCGAACTTCAATTTAGGGGGTGGGAACTATAATCAGTCCTGCGGATTAAATCACGGTATATCAGTAGGTTATACCGATGTATATGACTATTCTCTTGATGGACAAGACATCCCATTAGACAATGTTTGTAATGGCGATTATTATATAGTTGTAGAAGTCAACCCAGACCACACCTTTATAGAGTCTAACTATGATAATAATGTTGGAATCGCCCCTGTATCCTTAAGCTTACAAGAGGCTGCATCTAGCTCTTTTATTCAAGCAACAGGACCTACTGTGGTTTGTGCGGGAGAAAGTGTTCAACTCTCCGCATTAAATGGCAGTAGTTATGAATGGAGCGACGGTCAGACGGATGCTCTAGCCAACTTCACAGCTAGTGGGGATTACTTCGTTCAAGTACAAACCGACTGTGGCATTAGAACCAGTGACACCATACACGTTGAGATCCTTGAAAATGGCGTATTGACTTTTGCTGATGATGGTGCCGCTTGTGATGAAAACAGCTTTGTCATGACCGCTTCTAGTGAAAATGGCACACCTTATTGGTTTGATGAATTAGATGCGACCCTTCCTATTGATACAGGGGATACTTTTATTACCCCCATCTTGTACGATAATGAGATTTATTATGTGGCTGCGGGAAGTACTTATCCCGGACTAAGTGCGCTCTGCCCGCCATTTGCTAATAATATCGGTTTAGGGGGTATCAATCCTTTAGTCAACGGTGCATTGGTTTTTGATGCGCTAGACGACTTCTACTTAAAAAGTGTTCGGGTATATCCTTCTGCAAGTGGTGCGGAGCGAACTTTCCAACTGAGAAACGAAGCGGGTGATTTATTAGAAGAGGTCACCGCAGTGGTTTCAGGCACACAATACAGCAGTACGATCGATCTTAATTTCTTCATACCTGCGGGAACAGGCTATATGCTGGGCAGCCCGGAAACGCCGGATCTTTTCCGAAATAACTCTGGTGTGGAATACCCTTATGTGGTCGATGGGGTCGTACAAATCACCAGTGCTTTTGATGGGGAGAGTCTGGATCATGACCACTACTACTATTATTATGAATGGACAGTGGAAACATCTCCCATCACTTGTTACGGACCTAAAGAAGCTTTAGAAGCCAATGTTTTTCCTTGTCCGGGTATCGAAGAACAAGAAAATGAAGGTCCACAACTATTGTCAGCAACTATTCAAAACGGCCATTTACAACTGCTGTTTTCGGACACAGACTTTACCTTCGCACAAGGTCAAAATGAGCTAGAGGGAGTAATCCCCATCCAACTTTTCGACCTGAATGGTAAGTTGCTAAGAAGTGGCGGTTTACAGCTAAGTGGAACAAACGAAGCAAGCGTTTTTGATCAATTGTATCTAAACAACGGCATCTACTTCATCAGCTGGCAAATTGGCGACAAAGTGCATTACCAGAAATTCTTCTTCTAACTCAAGCCGTACTATAATGCGCCTAACTTTGTCGACTATCAAATGCTCAGTTCTAAGAACTGCCCTCCTTTTTTGTCTACCTTTCTTTCTAATCCCCCAACTAGCGCAAGCAGGCGCATGGAATCAAGAAAAAGGAAGCGGTTTCACCCAGCTACAGTTCAATATCCTGAACTACCAGTACGGAGCCATTAGTAATGAAAGAACCGACCTAGGATTATTGGTCAGAGACATCACGCTTAACTACTATGTAGAATACGGATTGACCAACAGCATTACGCTGATCGGTTCCCTGCCTTTCAAAAGTGTAGGCATACAAGATTATGCACTGGTCATTCCAGACCCTGGTACATCTTCTCCTGAAAACTTAGCAGGTTTCAGCAACATCGACCTTGCCGCTAAAATCAAAATTTATGATGGCGGACCTGTCATCTCCGCACAAATGGGTGTAGCCGCTCCCGCTACCGCGATCAATGACGAATACGGATTAAGAACAGGTATTGATGCTTGGACATTCACTCCTAAGATTTTAGCAGGTGTTGGCTTAAAGCGGGGTTATTTAACCGCCGAAACAGGCATACAATTCCGCACCAACAACTACGGTCATAATTTCTTGTTCAACTTTGAAGGCGGCTATCTAAAAGACTGGAAACACCCCAAACACAAAACCTATTTTTCTGGTGTGTTCAGCGTTTTAGTACAAGTCTCTGATGGCAGCTATTTTGATGATAACACCGCCACTACCCTACTCTATCACGATGATGCTGCATGGATATTACCCGGATTAAAAATAAATCACGGAATAGGAGAAAACATCTGGTTGACTTTCGGTGCCTATGGAGCTGCCTTGTACATCAATTATGGGGCTTCTTTTCCATCTATTAACTTTGGGGTCGCCTACGAATGGTAATAGGCTAATAAGCAATCCACCTCACTTCACGAATGAATGCGCAACGAGTAATGCAGGATACGATCACAACAAATGATACCATGAGCTTAACAGCTTTTCAAGCAGCGATCAAAGCGGGGATCCCCAATGAACTTCCCCAACATCCAGGCTTAGACCCTGAATTGAATCATGCACCCAAGCGCAAGGACATACTCGCGCCACATGAGAAAGCTTTAGCCTTAAAGAACGCCCTGCGCTATTTCGACCCTAAACATCATGCTGTACTCGCTCCTGAATTCGCACAAGAGCTAAAAGAATACGGTCGCATCTATATGCATCGCTTTCGTCCTAGCTATAAAATGTACGCTCGCCCGATCGATCAATACCCAGCTGTGAGCAAGCAGGCTGCCTCGATCATGCTCATGATACAGAACAATTTGGATCATGCCGTAGCCCAACACCCACAAGAACTGATCACCTATGGGGGCAATGGCTCCGTTTTCCAAAATTGGGCGCAATATTTACTGAGTATGCGCTATCTCAGTGAAATGACCGAAGAACAAACGCTGGTACTATATTCGGGTCACCCTCTTGGCTTATTCCCTTCGCATAAAGATGCACCAAGAGTGGTTGTCACCAACGGTATGATGATTCCTAATTACTCCCAGCCCGATGATTGGGAACGCTTCAATGCGATGGGTGTGACCCAATACGGACAAATGACGGCGGGATCATTCATGTACATCGGTCCACAGGGTATCGTTCATGGTACTACCATCACCGTCTTGAACGCGGGCAGAAAAAAATTAGACTTAGGAGAAGACGGACTTGCTGGAAAGATATTCCTTACCTCTGGTTTAGGGGGTATGAGTGGCGCACAACCCAAAGCAGCAGTCATCGCAGGTGCGGTTGGTGTCATTGCCGAGATCAACCCTAAAGCCGTTCAAGTACGCCATGAACAAGGCTGGGTAGATGAGGTCTATACCGATTTGGATAAAATCATCCCTCGCATTCAAGCAGCCAGCCAAAACAAAGAAGCGGTATCCATCGCTTATCAAGGCAATGTGGTCGACCTCTGGGAAAGACTCGTGCAAGATGGGGTGCATATTCACTTAGGTTCCGATCAAACTTCTCTGCACAATCCATTCGCAGGAGGCTATTACCCTTGTGGCTTCAGCTTTGAAGAAAGCAACCGCATGATGGCAGAAGAGCCAGAACGATTCAAAGAAGAAGTTTACAAAACCCTGAAACGCCATGTAACAGCCGTCAACAGCATGACCGAAAACGGCATGTACTTCTGGGATTATGGCAATGCTTTCCTACTTGAATCCGGTCGGGCGGAAGCAGAGATCATGGCAGAGAACGGCCGCGATTTCCGCTACCCTTCTTATGTGCAGGATATCATGGGACCAATGTGTTTCGACTATGGTTTCGGTCCCTTCCGTTGGGTGTGTACTTCTGGCACGGATCAGGACTTGGATGAATCTGACAAAATCGCAGCGGAGGTATTACGCGATATGCTCGCCAATGCGCCAGATGAGATCAAAGGGCAACTACAAGACAACCTCACTTGGATAGAAGCCGCTAAAGAAAACCGCCTGGTCGTAGGCAGCAAAGCACGTATTCTCTATGCCGATGCCGAAGGGCGCATGCGCATAGCCAGTGCCTTCAATAGTGCGATCGCAGCAGGGCGCATCTCCGCTCCTATCGTCTTAGGGCGTGATCATCACGACGTCTCCGGAACGGACTCCCCTTTCCGTGAAACCAGTAATATCTATGACGGCTCTCGCTTTACCGCCGATATGGCCGTACACAATGTCATCGGCGATTCCTTCAGAGGTGCTACTTGGGTGTCTCTGCACAATGGTGGTGGTGTAGGCTGGGGCGAGGTCATGAACGGTGGCTTCGGCATGCTCATAGACGGCTCCGCGGATAGTGAACGCCGCCTGCAAATGATGCTCCATTGGGATGTCAACAACGGCATCGCTCGAAGAAGTTGGGCACGCAATGAAGGAGCGATCTTCGCCATCAAACGCGCCATGCAAGCTGAATCCCGACTCAAAGTCACCTTGCCCAATCCCGCTGACGATCAATTGATTAATGAGGCTTTGGCTTAAGAAAATATTTGGTTATTACCAGGATTGTGTTTAGGATTTTAATACTTCAGCGTCAGCACGAAGTCTTATGTCTTACGTCTTAAATCTTATGTCTT
>JAHDGT010000315.1 GCA_020631675.1 Bacteroidota bacterium | reverse complement strand
AACGGATAGCCCGGTGCCCGCAGTGAAAGGCTGCGCTTTTAGCTACGAAGCACGATTTGTCGGTAGAGACGTTGCACGCAACGTCTTTACTTTTGCCGCTGTGGTATACATTTTATTAATGCGATAGTGCAGTCTTTTATTGCGGGCATGCGCCCTACAACTGAACACCATTTCAATTATTGATTATGAAGCGTCCATATCTACTCAGATTACTTTTATTGCTTAGTGTGCTTCTTATTGGAGCTGGAGAGGTTTTGGTGTACGCGCAAGACTGGGGCAATGGAGGTGGTAGACCAGGCGGGCCTCCGGGTGGAGAGCGACAAAGGCCGAGTATTAAGGGGCAGGTGGTTAATGAGGATGGTGATGCTGTTCCCTATGCGGCTGTGGTTTTGGTGGATCAAGAAAGTCAGGAACAAGTGAAGGGGGCGGCAACAGATATGGAGGGACGGTTTGAGTTGAATCACAGACCTGGTTCATATGACCTATTGGTGTCTTTTTTATCTTATGAGCCTTTGCAAATGAAGGGGGTGAAGATGACGCCTGCGGGTACGGACCTGGGGCAAATAGTATTGAAATCCAGTGGCTTACAGTTAGAAGAACAAGTGGTGGTTGCTGAAAAAAGTAGCCTGTCTTTACAATTGGATAAGCGGGTTTTCAATGTGGGAAAAGACTTGTCGGCACGTGGCGGGAATGCTTCTGATATATTGGACAATGTGCCGAGTGTGGATGTGGATGTGGAGGGGAATGTGAGTTTGAGAGGAAGCCAGAATGTTCGGATTTTGATAGATGGGAAGCCATCTGGGCTAGTAGGTGATGGGGGAGAAGCCTTACGACAGTTACAAGGTAATTTAGTGGAAAGTGTGGAGGTAGTCACTAATCCATCCGCGAAGTATGAGGCAGAAGGGGAAGCAGGTATCATTAATATAGTCTTGAAGAAAGAGCGAGAAAAAGGGGTGAATGGTTCTTTTGATGTTACAACGGGTTGGCCGCATGATCATGGGGTGGCCTACAATCTGAATTATAGAAGAGGGAAGGTGAATCTGTTTTCGAGCTATGGCTTTAGTTATAGGAAGTTTGTTGGAGGGGGAGAAGGTTTTCAACGTTTTCTGAATGATGATGGACTGGCGTATCAGATCACAAACAGAGATCGGAGGCACGAGCGTGGGGGTTTAGGGAATACCGTACGTTTAGGTGCTGATTTTTTCATCAATGATCAAAATACGATCTCTGTATCTGGCTTATTCAAAACACGAAGAGGGGATAATTTATCAACAGTTGCCTACTCTGATATTTTCGGAGACCCGAGCTTCAATTTCGAAGAACTGAGAACAGATAAAGAGATCGAAGAGAAAGTGGACGTAGAAGCCAATGTGAATTACGTGAAAACTTTTAAGCAAAAAGGCCGAAAATGGACGGTTGATGCGAAGTGGTTGGTGAAAGATGATACAGAGCGCTCCAATATTTTTGAAAGCAGCACCTTGCTGGATGTAGCCGATCTATACCAGCGCTATGATAATGTGGAAGACGAGCAGATTTTTCTTTTACAGACGGATTATACTCATCCGTTCGCTCATGGTATTCGCTTAGAAGCGGGTTTGCGTTCGAATTGGCGATTCATTAACAATGACTTTACGGTAGAAGAGCAAAATGAACTTGGTGCATGGGATGCATTGGATGAATTTGATGATCAGTTTTTATACGATGAGATCATTCATGCGGCTTATGTGACTTTAGGTAGAAAAGTAGATAAATGGTCTTATCAAGCGGGTTTGAGGGTGGAGCAATCAAATATCACTACTGAATTGGTGGATGAGAATTATGAGAAAGCAAGGAATTATACGAACTATTTCCCTTCCGTTCATTTGGCTTATGAATTACAGAATAAGAATACGTTGCAATGGAGTTACAGCATGCGGATCAGTAGACCGAGCCATTGGAGTTTGCTGCCCTTTTTCACCTTTGCGGACGATCGGAACATCATGTCTGGTAATCCTGATTTAGAACCCGAGTATACGAACTCATTCGAGCTGGGACATTTGAAATATTGGGAGAAGGGTTCTCTATTATCAAGTATTTATTATCGTTACAGAACTGGGGTTACAGAACGTATCGTCATTGACAATTTAGATGGAACTACATTACGATTTCCTATAAATATGTCGACCCAACATGCTGTTGGTTTAGAATTCAGTTTTAATTACAAAATAACGAATTGGTGGAAGGTGAACGGAGGCTTGAATCTATATAGAGCGATAACCGATGGGGAATATGAAGGTGAACAATATTTTAGCGATACTTATAGTGTTAATGGGAATGCGGCAACGAAATTTACTCTTTTTAAAAGTTGGGATGCTCAACTGTCTATTCGCTATCGAGGGCCGAACATCAGCACTCAAGGAAGAAGATTGTCCTCTTATGGTGTGAATTGTGGTTTGTCAAAAGATGTGCTTAAGGGAAAAGGTACCTTAACATTTAGTGGGCAGGATCTATTCAATACGAGAAAGCGCAGAAGCATCACAGATTTGCCCAATTTGTATTCTGAAGAAGAATTCCAATGGCGGTCCCGTACGTTCCGCTTGAATTTCAACTACCGTTTGAACCAGCAAAAGAAAAGAGGACGTGGAGGTAGATCAGGTAGCTTTGATGGCGACGGCGGTGATTTCTAAATCTTGTTTCCTCTTGCTCGTAAAAGATGATCCACAATAGTCAGTGCTGCCATTGCCTCTACAATAGGCACGGCCCTAGGTAGTACACAAGGGTCATGTCTGCCTTTACCGCTTACTGTGACTTCCTTGCCATCTTTGTCCACACTTTGCTGGTCTTGCATGATCGTAGCCACTGCTTTGAAAGCTACTTTGAAGTAAACATCCATACCATTACTAATACCGCCTTGAATGCCCCCTGAATGATTGCTTTTTGTGATGATTCTGCCTTGTTCATTTTGAATGAAGCGATCATTGTGTTGACTACCTCGCATGAGCACTCCTTCAAAACCACTTCCGTATTCAAAACCTTTAGCCGCATTGATGCTCATCATGGCTTTTGCCAGGTCAGCATGCAGTTTATCAAAAACAGGTTCGCCCAAACCGATTGGTAATCCTTTGATGACACATTGGGTTATGCCACCTATGGTATCTCCATCTTTTCGCACTTCACGAATCAACTGTTCCATTTTTGCTGCCATTTCGGGATCAGGACATCGCACCGGATTATCTTCCGTTTTGGAAAGGTCTAAGTCTTGGTAAGGCGTATTTAACTTTAGTGTGCCAACTTGAGACACATAAGCTTGCACAGATATGTTTTGCAATGCTAGAAGCTGCTTGGCGATCGCACCAGCTGCTACCCTTGCCACCGTCTCCCTCGCGGAAGACCTCCCGCCTCCTCGATAGTCGCGATGCCCGAATTTTTCCTGCCAAGTGAAATCCGCATGGGAGGGGCGGTATTTATCCTTGATATGACTGTAGTCCTTAGAGCGTTGTTCTTTATTTCTGAAGAGCAAGGCTATAGGCGTTCCTGTGGTTTTACCTTCAAAAAAGCCACTCAGTATTTCAAATTCATCCGGCTCTTTACGCTGGGTGACGATCTTGGATTGCCCTGGTTTTCTACGATTCAATTCGTTTTGAATTTGTTCCAGATCAAGTGCTAAACCCGCCGGACAGCCGTCTATAGTAACGCCCAAAGCAGTGCCATGACTTTCTCCGAAGGTGGTGATTCTGAATAGCTGACCAAAAGTGTTTGCGGGCATGATGTAGGCTTCAATTATTGAATACGCAAGGTAGTAGCTTTATCTTAATTTTATGCTTGATTAGATGAAAATCACCTTTGGTGGAATGCCCAAAAATTGAAATTCAGAACTACTGAAATTGTATTAGTCTGGCAAAGAGAATAGATTGATAATGAAATGGATGTAAAAAAATCCACTAGCAATCGTTTTTAATAACCTTTGCTTAACATAAGTTTAATTTAAGTTTAATTCTATTTGTTGAGTGTCGGTCGGCTCACTTCTTATTTTTGTGTTGTCCAAATCCCTTTCTACCTCGTCAAGTATCCAACCTACAGCATAGCATGTTTAATGAAAATGTGCTACACCTATCACAATTAGATACTTTATACCTAAATATTTATACTTATGATGAATGCTTTAACGCGTTTTGTGTTTTGCTTATCGTGTTTGCTCTTTTTGAGTGGGCAAGCTTTGCAGGCACAGTGTAATGCTGGTATCACTGATGCCAGTTGTTTCCCAGACGCATCCGGAGCCCAATACGACAATGTCGTGATCGGGGAAACTTCTGGTGATGCTGGTCAGTCTGACGGTTGTAATGATGCGATCGTTGAGATCATCGGTCCTCCGGGTACAAACATCGGCTGTATGGTGATTACGGACACAGAATGGGCGGTATTAATACCACCCGGTGCTTTGATCCCTGCTGATGGTGTTTTCATGATCGGTTGTAGCCAAGACCCAACCCAAGATTGTGGTGTAGGAGATAACAATGGTGCATTCTCTACAGGTAATGGACTTGTTGCTGATGGCGATGGAGATTTTAATCCTGAGTTCATTACCGGACCAAGTGAGGGTGGTCAGCCGTGGGGTAATGGTCAACTGGATTTAGATGTTTGTAATCCTGCTGCCGCATCTTTTTACGATCCTGCTGCAACAGGCTTTACTCTAGATAATACCGGTTCTCAAGGTACAAACGGGGATGGTGAGCAGGTGTTTTTGTTCTTGCCTGATGGTACACCGCATGATGGTATCTACTGGGATGGTGGTGGAACAGGTAATGCTGACCATGCTTCTGTTTCAGTTTGGGGAATGGACTATACCCTAGGTGATAATGATGGTGATGGTACAGTGAATAATAATCCTTCTACTGTTCCTGGCGGTCGTGGTGATGCGGGTAATGCAACAGCTGTTCCTGTTTTACCTACGGATGCCTTATGTCCTTGTAATACTCCTGCTGCTCCTGGGACATTTACTGTTCCTGCGATCGGTGGACCCAATGACAATGGTTTATGGTTTGATGTATCTGCTCCTGGTGAGGTAGGTTCCGATCACGTTGGTTGTAACTCTTCATTCATGCGTCTTAATTCAGATGCCAATGCAGGTAGTGGTGGTAATCCATCTCATGCGGATGGTTTGGTTACTGACTCTTCTGTTGATGCGAACGGACAGCCTCTGGATGCTGGTAGCGGAGCTGCCGCGGGAACGGTAGGTGCTACTGATAGTACATTTGATCCTTCTACATTCACTCCTACTTCTTGTGGTGATCCTTCTGGAGAATGGGGCTATACGGATCACCCGACTCCTGGTCAGCCTAATAATGATGCGGCCTTTGTATTTTACGTAAGTGCAACTGAGTTCTGCACGACAGATGCATCTTTAGAAGTTACTTTCACCGCAGAAATTTATAACTACCAACATGTCTCTGGTTATGATGATGATGGTACAATGACTCCAGATATAGGTTCTGGTCAAGTAAATGATCAAACAGGTTCTTATGTTTATAATGACGACTTGGGAATGAATGTGCCTTGGGTTATGGGTTCTGTTTCTGGTGAGGTGACCACTTTGACTTATTCTTATACTTTACCAGCAACAGCTGGTACATATGACTTTGGTGTGGTTTGGGATGATTACTCCAACTGTTGTGGTACATCCGGCGACCCTCATAGCCAAAGTAATCCTAATGAGTGTTACGAGAGAGAGAATTTTGTGATTACTGTTGTTGAGCCT
>JAHDGT010000314.1 GCA_020631675.1 Bacteroidota bacterium | reverse complement strand
ACATGAAACAGCCCAATTTACGCCCCGAAAGCCTGATGATGACCTATGGTTACAAACCTGAATTATCAGAAGGAGCGGTTAAATCGCCCATTTTTCAGACTTCCACTTTCGTTTTTCAAACGGCAGAAGAAGGGAAAGCTTATTTCGAGTTGGCCTATGGTTTAAGAGAGCAAGCAGAGCAAGAAGAAATGGGTTTGATTTATAGTAGGCTGAATAACCCTAATCTGGAGATTTTAGAGAACAGACTTTGTTTGTGGGATCAGGCAGAAGATTGTGCTGTTTTTGAGAGTGGCATGTCAGCGATCAGTACGGTATTTTTAACCCACTTGAAGCCAGGCGATCTCTTATTATTCAGTTCTCCTACTTATGGAGGAACGGATCACTTTATCCAACATTTCTTGAAAGAGATGGGAGTGGATAGCATTGGCTTTACTGCTGGTCAAAGTCAAGCGGAAATCATTGCAAAAATTGAAGCTTCGGGCAAAGCGGATCGTTTGAAAATGGTCTATCTGGAAACACCTTCCAATCCAACAAATCAGATGATCGATATTGAGCTATGTAAAGTCATAGCTGATCATTTTAGTACAGAAGAAAACCGAGTACAACTGGCGGTGGATAATACCTATATGGGACCAATATGGTCGCATCCGATCCAGCATGGCGCGGATTTGGTGATCTATTCTGCTACCAAATACATAGGCGGACATAGTGATCTGATCGCAGGAGCGGTATTGGGTACAAAAGAAGGAATACAGCAAGTAAAAACCCTAAGAACCTTCTTAGGAAATATGGCCAGTCCGCATACTTGCTGGCTATTATTAAGAAGTTTAGAAACCTTGAAGGTGCGCATGGAACAACAAATGCGCAATGCCCAAAGAGTTGCCGCTTTTATCAGTGCTCATCCATTGGTGGAGAAGACCTATTACTTAGGACTGATCGAAGTAGGAACACCTGAGTATAAACTGTATAAAAAGCAATACAACTCTCCGGGAGCGATGTTGGCATTTGATATTAAAGGGGGAGAAGCCGCAGCCTTCACTTTCTTGAATAGTTTAAAGCTTTTCAAATTAGCCGTTAGCTTAGGTAGTACGGAAAGTTTAGCGCAACACCCAGCTAGTATGACCCATGCGGGTATGTGCCCTATTGCCAAGGAGGAAATGGGCATCACTGATAAATTAGTGCGCTTATCAATAGGCGTAGAATACCACGAAGATCTGATCTGGGATATTGAGCAAGCATTCAATAAGGTAGAAGAGAAATTCGGTGTATCTGCCCCGCTAAATCAAGAGCAGCTTATCTCCGCATAATACGTGTGCGAGACATCGCGAAGCTTAATATGATTGCGCAAACGATGGCCACTACGATCCAAATACCTGCGGAGGAATACTCTTGGAAAATGAGTTTTCCAGAGGCGAAGAGGAAGGAATAGGTCATGATCAACGCGCTGATCCAGCATACGAATAAACCTGTTAGACTGGTATTGCGATCCCCTTCATTGGTCATTTGTCGGATCGGCCCCCAGACTCCATCTGGCTGTACTTTGATGTAGAAGTCGCGTAGCTTATCCAGATTGGTGGGCTTACTCACCATAGTGGCAATGATCCAAGCAATAGTGGTTATACTTACGGTTATGAAGAAGCTGCTAGGAAAGGCAATGCCTCCGAGTTTACAAGCCGCATAGACAAAGAAGGGTGTGATGGTAGCTACGATCTCACTCCAAGCGGTGATGCGCCACCAGTACCAGCGTAGGATCAATACCAGCCCTAACCCAGCCCCGCATTCAATAATGAAGGCCCAGACGCCGGATATGCTATTGATGAAAGAACTGACCACCAAGCCGATCAACATGAGAATAAGCGTGGTGATTCTGGCTATTCTGACCAACTGCTCTTGAGAAGCCGTAGGGTTCAGGAAACGGTGGTAGAGGTCATTTACGATATAACTCGCCCCCCAGTTCAATTGGGTGGATATGGTACTCATATAAGCTGCGAAAAATGCAGCCAATAAGAGTCCGGTCCACCCTGTTGGCAAGTAATTCTTCATGGCGTAAACAAAACCATTTCTGGTATTTGCCACATAACCTAAGGTCTGTTGTTCAATTATGGATCCGCTGGCTTCAGCTGCTTTAGCAGCCGCTTGTAACTTCGCACTTACGGGAGCAATAGCATTCAGGTTTTTCTTCACCGCTTTATCCGAAGCGGAAAAAGCGATCAATTCCTCCATATTCATACTGAAAGCCTTATCGGGTACGCCCGCATCTCTCAGTTGCTGCACTTTTTGTGTCATGCCTTGCTGCTGCACGAAATTGTCGAAATTGAACAAACTCAAAGCCGCTAAACCTACAATGATCCAAGGCCAAGGACGGATACAATAGTGGGCGATCTGGAAGAATAAAGTCGCATAAACCGCCTGCTTCTCATCACGGGCACTCATCATACGTTGAGCGATATAACCACCCCCGCCAGGTTCCGCGCCCGGATACCAACTGGCCCACCACTGTATGCCAATAAAGGCGAAGAAAGTACCTACCCCCACCGCATAACTACTAAAGCCACTATTTCCAGCAGGTGTTTCTCCAACAGCAGGGAAGAAGTCTAAAGCACCCGGAGGCAGACTTTCTTTCAAACCACTGATTCCGCCTACTTCTGGCGCGTTCAACACAAAGATGGCCAAAGCCACACAGCCGATCATGGCTAAAAAGAACTGCACCACATCTGTGTAAACTACACCCAATAGCCCCGATAAAGAAGAGTAAATAGCTACTGCTGCCATAGCAATAGCGGTATACAATAAGGCCATTTCCGTGCTCAGATCGAAATACACTTGCAGCAAAGTCATTAAAGCCAAGTTCACCCAGCCGATCACCAGCACATTCATGAACAGCCCCAGATAAACCGCCTTGAAGCCCCGCAGAAAAGAAGCGGCTTTGCCACTATATCGCAGTTCTATCAATTCCACTTCCGTCATCACACCGGATCGCCGCCATAGATCCGCGAAGAAGAAGGTCGTTAGCATACCCCCAGCCAACATATTCCACCACAGCCAGTTACCCGATATACCATTCATTCCCACCAATTCCGTCACAGCGAGTGGGGTGTCAGCAGCGAAGGTCGTGGCTACCATGCTCAAACCGGCAATGTACCAAGGAAGGGATCGCCCGCCTAAAAAGAAATTATCCAGATTCTTGCCTGCGCGGCGAGAAAAAGTCAGTCCGAAAGCAACGATCAGACTGAGAATACCAAAGAAAATGACTATATCGAGGATTGGCATAGAAATGGGTACAAAATTTTTTAAACAAACTTCTATGCTTTAATGTAGTTCTTTTGGAGCAAAAGTGATAATTTGAGAGTTGGATTATTAATAAAGCATCCAAGATTTATGAGACACCTACTTTCAGACCCATTTTGGGCGTTTTTCACAAATCCTTTGTTTTATTAATGTTCTACATCTTCCCCAAATGAATGAAAGAGAGAAATGGCAGTAAAAGCAAAACCAGATATTAAGAAAATCGCATTACTCACTTCCGGTGGAGACGCCCCTGGTATGAATGCCTGTATTCGTGCCATTGTACGTACGGGTATCTATAACGGCAAGCGCATGGTTGGTGTGATGAGAGGCTATCAAGGACTGATAGATGGAGAGTTCAAGGATATGGATAACCGCTCGGTGAGTAATATCATTCACCGTGGAGGTACGATTCTAAAATCAGCCCGCTGTCCGGATTTCAAATCGGACGAGGGCATGGAGAGCGCCTACAGAAATTTAAAAGCAGAACGCATAGATGCACTGGTCACCGTAGGTGGAGATGGTACCTTCCGTGGTGCTAATGAATTCAGTCATCGCTATGATATTCCTGTTATTGGTGTGCCCGGTACGATCGACAATGATATGTATGGAACTGATTTCACGATCGGTTACGATACTGCCCTGAATACCGTGATCGATGCCATTGATAAGATTCGCGATACCGCACATAGCCACGATCGCCTATTTTTTATCGAAGTAATGGGACGTGATGCGGGTTTCATCGCCTTACCTACAGGTATCGCGACAGGAGCGGAGTCGATTCTAATTCCAGAAAGTAAAACCGATATCGACAAACTGGTCGACACCTTGGATTATGGCTGGCGCAGAAAGAAGTCATCCAGTATCGTCATCGTTGCCGAGGGCGAAGAAGAAGGGGGCGCCTTTGAAATTAAACAGCAAGTAGAAGAGAAGCTGAAAGGTCGTTACGATATTCGGGTAACCATTCTAGGGCACATCCAAAGGGGAGGAAGACCCACTTGTAATGACAGGGTATTGGCCAGTCGTTTGGGCGTAGCCGCTTTAGAAGCTATATTAGCTGGCAAATCGGATGTAATGGTGGGCGTTAAGAATGGAAAGGTCACCTATACCCCTTTGACCAAGGCCGCTAATTCCAAACCCGCCAAGCTTAACAAGCAACTTTTGCGCATCTCTGAAATCTTATCTTATTGATATACCATGAGCAAACTTTTCACCGCATTCTTTGTCGCAGTTTTCGCCATGATGGGCAGTTGGTATACACCAGAAACCAATAATAACTCAGCACCTATCACCGCCGATATGCCTGTTAGTCAGGTGCTGAAGTCATTAGGCGTAAGCAAAGATGTTCCAACAGAAGAATATACCGCTGAAGAAATTCAAAGAGGTTATGAGATCGTCAATGAAGGACAAACGACAAGCCCTAAAGGCAAGCTCAGTGCCCGTCAGAGTAAGTTCTTTACTTGTAACCACTGCCACAATATGGTGAAAGAAGATCCCGATCTAGCGAATCCTCATCCAGAGTCCCGCTTGGAGTTCGCAGTACAAAATGATCTGCCTTTTCTGCAAGGCACGACCATGTACGGGGTCGCCAACAGAGGCTCATGGTACAATGGTGATTACTACAAGAAATACGGTGAAGCTGTTTATGCCGCCCAAGATGACTTAAAAGAAGCAGTACAGCTTTGCGCAAAAGAATGTGCTCAAGGCAGAACACTAAAAAATTGGGAGCTGAGATATGTCATGGCCTACTTATGGAGCATTGAGTTGAAAATGGGCGATCTCGCACTCACAAACAAAGAAATAGCCCAATTAGAAGCTGCCCGTTCTGGAGATAAAAAAGAAATGGCAGCAGCAGCGTCTATGCTCACTTCAAAATATACCGCATCACCAGCCACTTTTGGTGATGCCTACCAAAGCCAGCAAGCTGCCTTCAAACTAGAGGGCGATAAAGACAATGGCAAAAACATTTATGAGCGCAGTTGCAAGCATTGTCATGCTCCCGAAACAGGAGTCACGCACTTCATCATAGACGATGAACCTACTACCTTTCAAATGTTAGATCGCCGCTCGGATGGCTTTACACGTTATTCTTTATACCAGATCAGTCGCTACGGCACCAAGCCCGTACTAGGCTACAAACCCTATATGCCCCACTACACCATGGAGCGCATGTCCGATCAACAAATGGCCGATCTACACGCCTACATCAAGTCGATGAAATAGCGTTTTAATGTGCCAATGTGCTGATTTTTTAATGTGCTAATGATGATTATTTGTTGTAGGGCGCATGCCCGCCTGCGGCAGGTCACCGGGCTATCCGTTGCAATTCAGCCACTGTTCGCTGCTTCGCTGGCAGGGCTAAAAATGGCTACCTCTGGGCCGCCTTTTTAGCCCGCCGCTCAGTGCGCTCCTTAGCGGCTTCATTTCCACTCCTATCCCTTGCGCATACCAAT
>JAHDGT010000313.1 GCA_020631675.1 Bacteroidota bacterium | reverse complement strand
AGCACACCAGCAACATATTGTTCCTGTAGTGACACAAGCTTTGAAACAAGCAGGTGTAGACAAGTCGGAACTAAGCGCCGTAGCCTATACATTAGGTCCTGGTTTATTGGGTTCGTTGATCGTAGGGAGTTGCTTCGGGAAAACTTTCGCACAAGCATTAGACATCCCCATAGTAACGGTTAATCATATGAAGGGGCATGTATTGTCGCACTTTATAGAAGATCCTAAACCAGAATTCCCTTTTTTGTGTTTGACTGTCTCTGGTGGGCATACGCAATATGTGATCGTTCGCGACTACTTAGACATGGAAGTGGTCGGGGAAACCATAGATGATGCGGCCGGCGAGGCATTTGACAAGACCGCCAAGATGTTAGGGCTTCCTTATCCCGGTGGGCCTATTATTGATAAACTGGCTAAGGAGGGTGATCCTAACTTTTTGAAGTTACCCCGCCCGAAAGCACATCGCGCTTTTGACCTCAGCTTTAGTGGCTTGAAAACTTCGGTGCTCTATCAATTGCGAAAAGCGAAAGCCAAAGACCCCGCTTATGTAGATCGGCATATGAATGACATTTGTGCTTCTGTGCAAAATGTGATCATTGAAATGCTATTGGATAAGTTGGTCATGGTGGCGGATCATTATGGACTTACTGATATAGGAATAGCAGGAGGTGTTTCGGCAAATAGAGAACTTAGGGAACGGCTGAGTGCCCTGGGCGAAGAGAAAGGCTGGCGAATTTTTCTGCCTGCTTTTGCTTATTGCACGG
This sequence comes from Bacteroidota bacterium, assembly GCA_020631675.1. GTDB lineage: Bacteria > Bacteroidota > Bacteroidia > Chitinophagales > UBA2359 > JAHDGT01. The sequence goes on along the minus strand of JAHDGT010000313.1, from coordinate 4,982 downwards.
ATAATGCGGCAATGATCGCCATGACGGGCTACCATCAGTATTTGGCTAAGGATTTTGCTGATATAAGTGCCAGTCCGAAGCCAAGGTTTAAGTTATAATTTAATACACTGATGGTGTACTAGGAAATCAAAATACATTACAATTTTGAGGCTTTGCTTAAATATTCTTCGTGTAGCTTCGTGCCCTTCTTTCTTTGTGGTAAAAAAACTAGTCAATTCAAGGTTTTGCTAAACACGAAGAACCAAGAACACTAAGGAGCACAAAGTTTTTTTTAAGACTTCTAACTAAAGTAGTTTTTAGCGTAGTCAAGAGATAGTTTGCAGTACTGGAAAATTCATTTCATACATGATAAAGACAGATATTCTCATAATCGGAGCTGGACCTGTTGGTCTGTTCACCGTATTTGAAGCGGGCTTGCTAAAACTAAAGTGTCATTTACTAGATGCTTTGGCGCAGCCAGGCGGGCAGCTCTCTGAGATATACCCAAAGAAACCCATTTACGATATACCCGGTTACCCTTCTGTATTAGCCGGAGATTTAGTAGATAACTTGATGGAGCAGATCGCCCCTTTTAATCCGGGTTTCACCTTAGGTGAAAGAGCGGAGGTGATCGAGCGTATAGATGATAGAATGTTCCGTGTTACTACGAATAGAGGCACGGTACACGAGGCACCTGTCATCGCGATCGCTGGAGGGCTTGGTTGTTTCGAACCTAGGAAACCAGCCTTAGAACGTTTAGATGAATTTGAGGACAAAGGCGTAGAGTACATCATTCGCGAGCCTGAGTTGTATAGAGACAAGCGTGTCGTGATCGCAGGTGGTGGCGATTCTGCTTTAGATTGGAGCATCTTTTTGAGTGAGGTGGCGAGTTCGGTGACTTTAGTGCATCGCAGGTCTTCTTTCAGGGGTGCTTTGGACTCTGTTGAAAAAGTGATGGACTTGGCGAAGTCCGGAAAGATCGATCTGATCACAGAAGCCAATGTCACCGCATTACAAGGAGAGGATCATATTTCTGGTGTTACGGTTACTCATAAAACAGAAGGAGCAAGAGAGATCGCCACGGATCATTTTGTACCCTTGTTTGGTTTAACGCCAAAGCTGGGACCTATTGGAGAGTGGGGTTTGAATATCACAAAGAATGCGATTGAAGTAGACACCTTTGATTACAGCACGAATGTGGAAGGCATTTACGCCATTGGCGATATAAATACCTACCCCGGAAAATTGAAGTTGATCTTATGTGGTTTCCATGAAGCCACTTTGATGTGTCAATCTGCTTTCAAGTATATTTATCCGGATCAGAAGTTGTCATTCAAGTATACAACTGTTACGGGCGTTAGTGGGTTTGAAGGATAAGAGGTAGTTTAAAGTTTTTCGTCTGAACCGCGCCTAAGTGCTTGATTTTGAAGACGAAGCTCTTTTAGAGTTTCGTACTTGAAAAGTACGGGACGAAAAAAAGCTGAAGTATTCGGGATCAATGACTTAGGGGCAAGGTCGAAAAAACAACTTTAAACTACCTCTATATTTTCATTTGCCCCTGCAAGGGATAGCAGTGGAAATGAGCCGGCTAAGGAGCGTACTGAGCGGCGGGCTAAAAAGGCGGCCCAGAGGTAGCCATTTTTAGCCCTGCCAGCGAAGCAGCGAACAGCCGGGGAATTGCAACGGATAGCCCGACCGATACACGAAGAAGCCACAAGGAGAATGAGTATAGCATTTATGTTAATCATTCTCCTTGTGGCTTTTTGCGTGTATGGGATGCAGCCAAATTGTTAAAATCTTGCCAACAGCACTCACATTTCAGTCAGTTTGCGCACTTATTACTTACAATCGTTCGTCAGTTCATTTCTATTCCTTATTTTGACCTTTATTTTCAATGAGTTGTGCCTTAGTGGGTTTGAGTTTCAATAAAAAAACTTTCCCTATTGGTTTTCTTTCATTGAAACACTACTGAACTGACATCAATTTATATCAATCAACCTATTGTTTACTTATGAAGAACATCTACTACGGTATTTGCCTACTACTTTGCTGTTGCATGAGCATCAGTTCATGGGCACAGACCACGGTGAGTGGAACGGTGAACGACGCAACAGGACAACCCCTACCGGGTGCCAATATTGTGATCGTTGGTACTGTGACAGGTACGATCACCGATCTGGACGGAAATTTCAGTTTGACCACTAAGCAAGCCCCACCATTTGACCTATCGATCAGTATGATGGGTTATGATAGTCAGACGCTTAATGTGGATCAATCTAATCAGACTTTTAATGTAAGTCTGGCAGACAAAAGCATTATGGGGGGCGAGATCGTGATCAGTGCTTCTCGTATGGAGGAAAACATCTTACAGTCGCCCGTTTCTATTGAAAAGATGGATGCCTTGGCAATTCGTCAATCTTCAGCGCCATCTTTCTACGATGCGATCGAGAACCTGAAAGGTGCGCAGCTGAATACGAATAGTTTGACCTTTAAATCGGTCAATACCCGTGGTTTCGCGACTTTCGCCAATGTACGTTTCGTACAGGTGATCGATGGTATGGACAATGCCGCTCCGGGTTTGAATTTCCCTGCGGGTAATGTAGTGGGTATTTCTGAGTTGGATGTGAACAGTGTGGAACTGGTACCGGGTGCTGCTTCCGCATTATACGGGCCGAATGCCTTTAATGGTATCCTATTTATGAACTCAAAAAGTCCGTTCGACTACCAAGGCTTGAGTGCTATGGTGAAAGGTGGTGTTACCGTTCAGGATGCGGCAGGTGTTAATCCGATGGGACAAGCCGCTGTTCGTTGGGCGAAAGCTTGGAATAATAAGTTCGCTGTGAAATTCAATGTTTCATACTTACAAGGAACCGATTGGCATGCAACAGATCTAACAGAAGAAGATCCTTTATATCCTGTAGGTACCCCTGGTTACGATGGCGTGAATTTGTACGGGGATGAGATTAAGACCGTTGCACCATTGATCGATACATTGATCGCAAGAACGCCTTATGCTGAGGCGGACATCATGGATTACAATGCGAGTAGTTTCAAAGCAGATGCTGCGGTACACTACAGATTAGGTGAAAATGCGGAGCTGTTAGCCAACTACAGATATGGTTTCGGTAATACGATCTATCAAGGGGCGAACAGATATGGTTTGAAGAACTTCAACTTACAACAGATCAAGGGTGAGTTGAGAGGAGATAACTATTTTGCTCGTCTATACACCACATTAGAAAATGCTGGAGACAGTTATGACAGTCGTTTCGGTGCATGGAACATCAATCGTACTTGGAAAGGTGATCTAGATTGGGTATTGGATTATGTATTGGCATATGCTGGTGTTACCACTGCTGCGTTCCCGGATTACCCTGCTAATGATCATGATGCGGCTCGTGCTTTCGCTGATAATAATTTATTAAATGGCGATAATTTAGATGAAGCGACATTAAGCAGTCTAAATAACTTAGCTAATATTTTAGGACTCACGGGCTATGACTTCTCTACGCGTAATGATCTTCCAAGAGCGGAAGCAGGTACGCCTGAGTTCGAAGCGGTTAGAGAGGAAGTTCTCGCACGTGCGGATTTAGGTACGGGTGCGAAATTCATTGACAAGACGAACTTGGTTCACGGTGAAGTGATGTATAACTTCAAAAATGAAATTCCTTGGTTCGGCTTACAAATGGGTGCCTCCTACCGTCAGTACAATTTGAACTCCGCAGGTACGATCTTCAATGATGCCAATCAAGACATTAGCATTTGGGAATATGGTGCGTACGCACAAGCTACAAAGAGTATCATTGATGAGCGTTTAAAACTTACTGGATCTGTTCGATACGATAAGAATCAAAACTTTGAAGGTCGCTTCTCCCCTCGTGCTTCTGCCGTTCTTTCTTTGGGCGCGCAACGTCAGCACAACTTCCGTGGTTCTTTCCAAACAGGTTTCCGTAATCCAGATACACAAAGTCAGTTCATCGCACTTGATTTAGGGGTTGCGAATTTAGTTGGTGGTACTGAAGAAAACATCAATACTTACTTCAAAGAAGTATTCTATTTTGATGCGGAAGGTAATGCGACTTCTCGTCAAATCCCTGGTATCGAGATTTATGAAAACTCTTATACACAGTCTTCTGTAAATGAGTATAACGCTGGCTTAGCTCAAGGTGTAGATGACCCGTCAGTACTTAGAAGAACAAATCTTGACTTCATCAAGCCTGAGCGAATTCGCGCTTATGAAATTGGTTACAAAGGTATCATTCAGCGCAAATTACAGATGGACGTAAGCGTTTACGCGAATGAGTACGACGATTTCCAAGCAAACACCTTCGTTTTGGTGCCTACTTATGGTGATATTGATGAAGAAGAAGGTTTGAATAATGTACTGAGTGGTAACACTACTACTTTCTTCGCTTATTCTAACGCGACCGGTAAGGTTTACTCTTTCGGTACAGATGTGAGCTTAGCCTATAGCTTACCTTCTAACTTCGCAATTGGTGGTAACTACTCTTTTGCTGACTTACGTGTAGATGAAGATGCAGACCCGGATTTAGTACCAGGTTTCAACACCCCTAAGCACCGCTTTAAATTAAACTTCGGTAACCGTGGTTTCGGTAAAGACAATCGTTTAGGTTTCAACATCAATTACCGTTGGGCGGATACCTTCTTATGGCAGGCAAGCTTCGGTGATGGTGTCGTTGATGTGATCACTTCTTTAGACGCGATGGTGAGCTATAAGATCCCATCTTTGAAAACGATCGTTAAAGTAGGTGGCTCAAATATCTTAGGTAAAGAGTTCATCCCTGCTCGTGGTACGGGTGCTATTGGCTCTACTTACTTTATTAGCTTGACATTTGATGAGTTCTTTAATTAAGAATAAGAACCTTTTATACTTAAAGAGGTCGTCTGTTTGTTCGGGCGACCTCTTTTTATTTTAGGGCAACTACCCGCAATAAAAAGGGGGAACGCCCTCTTATATCAAATTATTGGTACGGCAAAAAAGA
>JAHDGT010000312.1 GCA_020631675.1 Bacteroidota bacterium | reverse complement strand
GCTGAATTTGAACGGATAGCCCGGTGGACGCAGTGAAAGCTTGCGCTTTTTTCAGACTCGAGATAGGAGACCCGAGACGTGAGATTTTCGTGCCCTGTGCCGATTTTTAAGATGCCAACTAGCGCAGGCTTTTATTGCGGGCATGCGCCCTGTAAATATTGATGGCTTATTTTTTTACGGGGTCGAGTTTCATGAGGTAGTAGGTCTCGATGATGGCGTAGTAGGTATAGAAGACAAAAAACGGAAGGATGAAGATGGGGTCTTCTGGTTTGGCGATGAGGATGTAGAGCACGACCATGAAGATGCTGAAGATGAATTTCACGCCCAGGCTGCCCATGACCATGCTGAGTGCTTTGCCGGGCGTACTGACCCGCATGCCCGCGATGATGACGACCAAGAGGGTGAGCAGGGTGAAAAAGACGAAGCAGACCCAACTAAAATCAGGATAGGGTCCGAGTAGTTGGAAATGGTGCAAGAGTGCGGTGACTACGCCTGCTAGCAGAGAAAACAGGCTGATTTTTTTCAGGATATTGGCACTACTCATGTATCAGGGGCGGCTTAAATCTTTGATGACGGTGTACAAGGCGAGAAATACGCCTAATAGGATGAGGGCAATGGTGAATATGGGCGAGCTGTTGAGGTAGGCATCTAGTTTGATGCCTCCATAAACGCCTAGTAGCATGACGGCTATCATTTGAAAGGCCATGCCTGAATAACGGAGGTAGGAATTGGGGTTTTTCCTTTTCCTTTTCTGTTTCTGCTCCTTGCCCGAAGCAGGTTCGTGCGTTTGTGCTTTATGATTTGGCTGCTGCTCCTTGGGCACTTGTGTTTGCTTTTTTCGCGTTTCCACCGGCACTATTAGGTCCCATGCTACAGCGACCATTCAGAATGGCACCAGATTCCACGATCAGTTTTTGGGTGACGATGTCTCCTTCGACTTTCGCGGTTTGTTTTAAGAACAGCTGATCACTTACTGTGATGGTTCCTTTGACCAGTCCTGAGATATCGGCATTTTGGCAGAAGACATCTCCAGTGATCACACCGGACTCCCCTACTACCACTCTGGCATCCGCACGCAGCACGCCTTTTAGTTCTCCTTCTATTCTGATGTCGCCTTCACAGCTGATGTCGCCTTCGATCCGGGTACCATTGCCGATCTGATTGTGGCCGACCATGCCTTGTGTACCTCTGCCGATACTGCTTACACTATCGGTAGCAGCATTGTTTTTTGATTTTTTTGAACCGAACATATGGGTTGTGGTTGAGATTGAGCTTAAGAGTTGGGTTGGCGTTGGAAAAGGAAGTTGGGTTGGGTTGAGTTGAGATTGATCGGGTTTAGTTAAAACTGATATAGTCAGTTGGGTCTACGGGACCTTGTTGATACCATAATTCAAAGTGAAGGTGAGGGCCTTCTGTATGTTCACCACTGTTCCCCACGAAAGCGATCACGTCACCTGTTTTAACAAAGTTACCCACTTTTTTCAACAGCACCGAATTGTGTTTGTAGAAGGAGATCAGATTGTTAGAGTGTTGTATCGCAATGGAATAGCCGGTATCCAATGTCCAATCATCAGCAATGACCACACCATCGGCAACGGCTTTTATGGGTTCACTCTCCGCAGCGGCCACATCAACTCCGAAGTGTTTCGTATCCGGATCAAAGCCATCAACGATATAGCCTTTTACGGGACTAAATAGATATAAATCGGCAATACTCGCAAGATCGGTGACGCCTTCACCACTAAATAGATCGGCACTGTTGCCGTCTTCTATTTCATCACGTAATCTTTCTTCTGCTTCACTGAGTTCGTTGAGTTTCTCGATAATGGCTGGATCGTCCACTGCCGCTAAAACCTCTGATTTACTGGCGTCTGTTTCCGTTTCGTTCTTCGATTCACTTGTCCCATCTTTAATACGTCCCGCATAAGTAGAATCCATTTCATTCATCAAAATACCTTTGATGTTTTTAATGTACGCATCTTGACTTAACACCAAATGCTCTAAAGAATCAGAGCGGTCGTACAGGGTTTCTAGCTCACCACGAATACCCAGTGTGTCTCCATAGCCAGGGATATACATCTTCAGCGGTGTGAATGCGAAAAGAGAGTAGATGAAAATGACCATGATCACAAAAACCGTACAGAAGAACATGTACAGATTAAGTCGGGTGAGTTTGAAAAACATCTCCTCCTCTAGCGTTTCTTCCCTCAAGATCACCAATCGGTACTCTTGCCGCATTTTTTCAAGCCAGACTTGTAATCGCTTTTTATTTTCCATGATCGCAATCTCCGTCCTGTCAAAGTTCGTGATTTTATATCAGATTAGTCATAGTTCTGACAGATTAGTGTACATTTTGCCTTGGCTTATGTGTATATGGTGTGGTTTCAATGCAAAGTAGCTGACAATTAGTAGTGACTTTAACATTCCTTTTCAATCATTTTATGTGTTCAGGCGTTATTAAGGTACAAACACAAAAGACGAATCGCTATACTTTGCTCTTTATTGTAGAGTGAAGATATAGTACTCAGCAGCGGCAGTTAGGGGGTTTCTGTCGCTGCTTTTTTTATAATATTGTTAATGATCGTTAAGAACACTAGCAAATGTTCTTACTTAAAAAAATGTTTTTTTTCAAGTTTTTGATTATTTTTTTTCAATCAGCTATGTGACTTCTTTTAAACGCTGTAAAACTCAAATCAAATTCAAAAATCCATTTCATTGTTTTTATAACGAATACATAAACCATTTTTTACCAGTTTTCATTGATTTGATTAAGCTGATAATATTTACAATTACATAAACTGACAGTATAAAATAAAAAAATCAACGCCGACTCTCTTTTGTCATCTCACTGTAAAATATATTACAATCCCCCTATTTCACACTTTATCGGTTTGTAACCTTACTGATTTACTTAGCGTATATGTATGTGAATTGTACGTAAGTATTTTGTAAGGTTCAGGCATAGATATTGCATTTATCTATTTGTCCTTCCGATATTTTTATTTCGTACTCCCTAACGAAATCCCTCCTATATTTCCCGATCCCTTAAGTCGATGTTGAATCTGATCAAATAAGATTCAAGACTTAACAAGTTCATTCATTCGAATTCCGAATTGCAAGACTCGAAAAAAAATAGATCGAGTCTTGGTGGCAGACCCATGCCATTTCGGAAGAGAAAACCACATCCTTATGCAATCTTCAGGAAAAGGAACTTTCACTGCTAAGACTAAAAGCTGTTTCCAACGAACGATTCACTACAGCCTATTATTTCTTTCTTTTACTTTATTGACCCTAGTACATACGGCTTCTTTACAGGCACAGTTCAGCCTAGGGCCAGACCGGTCTATTTGTCAAACTGCTACCTATGCATTTGATGCAGGTTCAGGATTTGACTCCTATAGTTGGTCGACCGGTGCGACAACTCAAAGTATTGAAGTTAATGCTACAGGTACTTATAGTGTAACAGTAACAGATGGCATTGCTAACTTCAACGATAGCGTGGAGTTAACTGTTGAAGACTGTGGCTCCGCTTTCGAGTGTGACGGCAAAATGCTATTGACCACCAATACGGGTTCACCGACCAATTTTGATTGGTTGGATGTAAGCGGTACTACTATTGGTTTTAACGAGTACATACCAGATGTGGCACTGAACCTCAATAGTACTGCCTATAATCCTACTAATAATTTCATTTATGCTACACAGGGCAAGAATATCATTCGCATTGATGCGGATGGCAATGCGGTTAATTTAGGTGTACCCACCAATTTACCAGCGAATGGAAGTTATTATGTAGGTGCTATAGACAAGAATGGCGACTATTACGTAATTGACAATAAAGGAGGGCAACGCGCACTTTGGAAGATAGACTTGAGCACTATGGTAGCCACCATGATCGGTGCTGTACCAGGTGGTTTTGCTGATGTGGCTTTCCACCCTATCTCAGGCGTTTTATACGGCTTCCACAATGGATGGGATAGAATTGCGACCATTGATATTACCGACGGAACTGTTACAGCGGTTGGACCTGTTCAGCCTAATACGGTCGTAACGGCATTCGGTGGGATCTTTTTTAGTGCGGATGGGGTGATCTACGGATATGGTAAAGCGCAAGGAGACCCTGCACAGACTAAACTATATGTAGGTGATAGTGATTTTAATTTCACTTTTCTTGGTACAGGTAATTCGGCTACAGGAGTAGATGGTGCTTCATGCGCGAATGGTATCGTCATGAAAAAATTAACGAATGATACAGCATGTGGTGTTCGCCCGGGTGGTACGATCAGTTATACCTTTTGTATCGCGAATGCGGGCTACCCTGCAAGTGGTATTGAGTTCGAAGATATTCTACCTGCGGGAGCGACTTTCGTTGGTGCGCCCTACGATGTGACAACGGCGACCGATGAGCCTGATGGTTTGAACTTCACTTTAGGTGCACCTGTGTATGGTACGGGTAATACCTCTGTTACGATTCCTATTACCAATCTTCCTATAGGCACCAACCACATTTTCAAATTAGATGTACAGTTGCCTGACCCATATCCGGGTGGTGCGGAGTTCGTTAATCAAGCGACTTTAGTTAATCTGCCTGTCGGGCTTCCTGATGAAGTAGCTTCTGATGATCCAGTTTCTGGTGAGCTACAGGATGGTACTGTGTTTAGCGTTTTTGAGGTGGACTTGGACGAGGATGATAGTACAGGCGCAAGCGATCAAGATGCTGATTTCACGATTTGTCTTGATGAGACGAATAGCTCTTCAATAGTGGATAGCGACTACTACATTTCTTATATGGGTGGTAGCTTAAGCAGCATGACCATCACTTTGACCAATGCTCAGGATGGTGCGGATGAGTCACTTGCCCTAATTGGTTCTTTCCCTGATTTAAGCATTAGTAATACGGGTTCTCAAATTGTAGTAAGCAACACTGGAAGTGCAAGCGTGGCTGATTTTGAGGCTGCCTTAGCAGCTGTTACTTACGTTAATATTGCTGCAAGTCCAACGACTACACCTGAAAGATCCATTAGCGTTTCTTTGACCGATGGTTGTGCTATTGAGAGTAATACAGCCTATGCGGATATTGAATTGATCGACATTACTGCTGATGCTGGTGAAGATCAGGATATTTGTTCAGGTGAGAGTGCGAGTCTGAGTGCTACAGGTGGTGACACATATGCTTGGAGTAGTGGTGAAACCACCGCTTCTATCAGTGTTAGTCCGGCGAGTACAACAAGCTATACGGTTACAGTAAGCAAGAATGGTTGTGAAGTGGAAGATGAGGTGATCGTAACGGTTCACCCACAACCTAATTTGACGCTTTCCGGAACAGCACCAAGTGTTTGTCAGGGTACATCCGTTGACTTAAATACTATCGGGATAACAGACAATGCTTCTACTGACGGTACTTTAAGCTGGCACAGCGCTAGTCCGGCGGACGCATCTAATGAATTAAGCTCTACGAATGTGACCATCGGTGGCAATACGACTTTCTACGTACTTAGCACTACTTCACAATCTTGTACGGATGAATTAGCTGTAGCAATCACTTTAAGCGATATTATTGCTCCTACATTTGATTTAGAACCAGCCGATGCTACAGTAAGTTGTGATGCGGTTCCTAGTGCGGTGACATTAACCGCTTCTGATAATATGGACACCGACGTAAGTGTTAGCTTTTCAAGCAGCGATACTTTCGATGGTTCTTGTGGAGACTATATCATTACAAACATATGGGAAGCTACTGATGATTGTGGCAACTCGACTTCTTATACGCAAACTATTACTGTAGAAGATACCAGTAATCC
>JAHDGT010000311.1 GCA_020631675.1 Bacteroidota bacterium | reverse complement strand
AATCCCCAACAAGCTCAATTAAAAATGAAATAGATAAACAATATTTTATTGTTCATTTGATGAAAACCAAGATAAAAAAATCGCCTTTGAAACGAAAGTTCCAAAGGCGATTCCATGTAAAATACCAGCAAAACACAGGTACTTATTAGTGCATCACGATCATCTTATTAGTCGCTAAAACACCCGCTTTATCCGCCAATTGATAGAAATAAGTACCACTTGCCAAGGTAGAGGTATTGAGTTGATAAGTAGATTCACCAGCTCCAATGTAAGTAGTTCCTACTAAGCGACCATTAATATCCATGATCTGCAAGCGAAGGGGTTCAAGCTGTGGTAAGAAGCTTAACTGTAAATGGTCATTCGCAGGTTGAGGCGCATGTGTCAATTGCATATCATTCGCAGCTTCCTCTTCTACACCAACAGCATACTCAACAGTAAAGTAATGGTCTTTCTCAAAGCCGAAATCACCTCCTGAAGCCAAAACATTATCATTCGCATCACGCAACACATAGCTACCATCACCTTGTAAGCAACACATACCGTTACCAAAGCTATCATACACCAAAAGCTTGTAGCAACCTTCGCTATTCACAGGTATAGTCTCTGTATAGTTCTGATTGTTGCCATAGCCGAAGCCACTTGCTATGCTTAATCCAGCTTCATTCAAAATCTCCCAAGTGGTCTGTACGCCACTGCTATCTGTTTCTAAATCCAAGTATAAGACGGTATCATTGGTATTACCTACTGGCGAACCAGCAAAAGTGACAGCCGCTTCATTGTTCTCAAAGTTACCATCTGCACCTGTATCTCCATTTACAGAGTAAATCTGTAAGCTCAAAAGGTTCTCATCTCCTAAAGAGAAGCTCAATGGTGGCAATTGAATTTCAGCCATGTCTAATATCTCTACTGGCTCGTCCGCTTCCCAAGTGTGGATGATTGGCGTAGAACCATTCGCTAAGTATAAGAACTGCATAGCGGTGATCGGTTCGTTACCTAAGTTTCTGAACAATACGGTTGGTTCTACGCTACCATCACAGCTCGTAGGCTCAAAATCAGAAACCCCTAAGATCGCAGCATCTATTTCATATGCGCTTTCGATCAATGGCTCTGCTTGTACCGCATTATGTACTTCCTTATCATTTAAGTTTTGTACCCAAGCGATAGTACTGATTTCCTTGAGGTCATATACATTTTCAAAAGCCCAAGATTGCTCGATCACTTCCACATCCCCTTCATCCATATAGCCCATGGAATTACCACCTCCACTGGGTAGCATTTTCTTCATCACATTAAAAAACTCCGTTTCTCCATTTGAACCCGGAGAAGAATCCCAGCTGATCTCTTTTTCGATCACACCGATGTGCGCACGCATATTGTAAGAAATATCTTCCAAGGCGGTGATCGTCATTGTCACATGAATAGAATCAAAGGTAGGAGACATCGCAGATTGTAAGTCAATCTCAACCTTAGGGTCAACAGATAATCTACTATCTAACATTGCTTGAGACATACTGGCAGGCGAACCTTCATAACAGTAATCCGCTCCCCCATCAATCACCATACGTGGTACACTGCTGATCCCGTAATAATTACGGCGACTATTCACATCAACGGTATTATCCAGATACATGGGGTCATAGCCCGGCCAAGACACTTGATATTTAATAGCTACCACATCTTCTTCATTGGCTTCGATAAAATCCTCCAAGATCGGATTCTGAGAAGCACAAGGTCCACAAGATGCTTGAGTGAAATGCTCGATCATGAGCACTCTTTCTTGGGCTTGTAGCTCATTTAGGCTAAGCAAACCCAAAACGATAGTACAAGCACTGAGTAAAGACAAGTAAATTTTATTCATAAGTAGATGGTTTTTGATAGTGTATAAAGATAATACAATCTGATGTGTAACAAATCAATAGGCTGTTAAATAGTAGCTACTAAACGACAAATCATCAGGCATCCATAGCTTTGAATTTGTCAAGCGCAGCTCTCAATAAATGTATACTATCCTCAACAGCGACCACATTGGCCGCAGCCCATGCACCTGTTTCAGAAGAAGCATACCATTTGACCTTGTCTTTCGCTCTCAGTGGCGGGTAAAACTCAATGTGGAAGTGGTAGTAATTTTCACAAGCTGGATACAAATCCTCCGCGTTCACAGGGGTTTGGTGAATGCACATCATATAAGGAAACAGGCGATCATAAACTTGGTCAAAAGCCCCTACAATGTCCCTGAGCATGCTCGCCAAGTTGTGCTGCTCCTGCTCATTGAATTGCCCTAAGTGATTCAATCCGTTTTTGCTGACTACAAATAGCCCAAAAGGGAAGTCGGTGAAATAAGGCAGATAAGCCACAAAATCATCGTTCTCTAAAAACACGCGATCACCACTTGCCAGCTCGGTTCGATTCATATCCATGAGCATGGCAGTGCCATGCTGCTCGTAATAATCCCGACAACTATCCAGTTCTGTTTTGATCTTCAGCGGAATCCAAGAATAGGCGTATAACTGACCATGTGGATGCGGCATGGTAACCCCTACCTCTGCACCTCTATTCTCAAAAGGAAAGATGAATTTCACTTTAGGATCTTGCGCATGAATCTTAAAACGCTCGCACCATAAAGCCACTAGCTTCTGAATGTGTGCCACACTCAGATCATATAACTTGGCAGTATGATTCGGTGAGTATAAGATGACCTCACAGACACCATGAGCGGGGGTAGCGTGATATAATCCTTCGGTCCCCTCCTCCATTGGTGCAGGTCCATATGGATCCGGTGTTTGCTTTAATACCGGAAAATCATTCGGGTACAGAAAGACATCATATCCCTCATCAGGCACCTTGCCGCTGCCCACACAAAAGGGACACCAGTCTTTGGGCATATGTGGTCTATTTGCCCTATTGGCAGCCACCATGGTATAAGTACGTAACAAAGGGTTCCAGCGGAGTTCTGACATAATTTCAAGTGCTTTATTAACCACCCCAATATAAGTCATGTATCATTAGTCAACACCAACTAACTCATAGAAATCTCGCATCGTTTTCAAAAAAGCGACTCTTCCCTCTCCCCCATCGAACAAAGGATAACGCTCCCCCTCCTTTTCTACCCAAAGCTCATGATCAGAATGACAGCTGATGTACAATTGCGAAGCAAAAGTATAGGGCGCACTGATCGGACGTTTCTCCAAAACATAGACACCACTTTGCTGACTGATCGTATCTTTCCAGTTCACTCGCAACTGCTCTCCTTCATCCCAAAAGGTACTGGGTACGATCTGCACAAAAGCTTTACTCATTTCCGTACTCCTTAAAATGCGAGCTTTTACCACAGCTTTATCTTTCAGCTGACCACCATTTCTCCACTCGTACTGCTCAAATCCTTTCAGTTCTTCGCTTGAGCTTTTATTGTAAAAGGCTGCTCTTACATTATTGAAATACAACAAATTAGGATCGATCACCTTCGATTTCGGCTCAAAGGGGTTGATCTTGTTTTTTATATCGGTAGCGCATGACAAAGTCAGTAAAAACAAGCAGATAGTAAATCCGCCAATAGCTATTTTAGTTAGAGTAGCATTCATAGCTAATCAACCATATAAGTCCGAGTTTGTTGAGTTGAACAAAAAGACATCATGCACATCATAGGAATCGATTACGGTGCTAAACTAGCTGGCACCACTGTCATCTGCCATTATCAAATGGCAACACAAGTGTTCCGATTTTACCAAAGCGAAAAGAAAAAAGATGCCGATCACTTTGCAAAACAAATTTTACTGCAAGTAAAACCTTCTGTGATTTTAATAGATGCTCCTTTAAGCTTGCCGGGTATTTACCGATACGAAAGCGAACCAGAATTCAACGACCACTTTTACCGCAAAGCGGATCGAGCATTAAACGCAATGTCACCCATGTTCATCGGGGGCTTGACCGCCCGTGCCATGAAATTGTGTCAAGCTTTAGAAAAAGAAGGTATGGAATGCTTAGAGACTTACCCTGCTATCCTGGCAAGAAGGTATGAGCTAAAAAAATTGGGCTATAAAAAATCAAAGCAAAACATAGCAGCTTGTCTTCAAGCCATACAAGCGGCCTTCCCCTTAGTATTACCAAAGGAACAGATCACCAACTGGCATCAATTCGACGCATTATTGGCTTGTTGGAGTGCCTACCGCTATCACCATAAAAAGCATGATACCTACGGAGACGAACGTGAAGGACAGATCATTATTTAACGCACCACCATCAGTATGTTTTTCTTCCCTTTTTGTGTCAATAGAATTTCTTTGTCCTTGGTGAATCTATCAACAGCGTCATCCGAATAATGGCGTATCGTAATCAGCTCTATCCCTCTGGTCAATTCCAATTCATATTCTTCCGATAGATCCTCTACCAATGGTTCGATCTTATAGGCCACATCATCCACACATACCCTGAAACTGACCGAGCCATTCTGACTCAAATTGGTTTTGATATTGTACTTCGCCAATGCCTGATAAATATCACTCAAAGTATCCTCCATCACATAAGAAAGATCAGGAGTCGTAATGCGAATCAAGACCTGATTTTTATTAAACACCACTACGGGCGGAAATTCAGTTTGTGAGCTTTCGTGAATCCTGGTCCCCTCCTCACTCGGATGCTTAAAAGAACGTACTCTAAGCGGAATCTGCTTATTGTGTAGCGGCTTGATCGTTTTCGGATGGATCACCTTCGCCCCATAATAAGTCATCTCGATCGCTTCGTGATAACTCAACTGATGCAGCAATTCAGCATCTTCCACCAATCTAGGATCTCCATTCAATATTCCCGGCACATCTTTCCACACACTCATGCATTCGGCATCTAAACAATTGGCTAAAATCGCTGCCGTATAGTCAGAACCTTCTCTACCTAATGTAGTGGTAAAAGCCTCCACGGTTCCCCCTAAAAAGCCTTGCGTCACCACTCTTGCCCCAGCTTTCAAATGCGGGCGCAGCACTTTGCGAACCCTAGCATTTGTCACCTCCCAATTCACCTTGCCCTCTCTGTACGTATTATCCGTTAGAATGCAACGCCTAACATCTTGCCAATGCGTATATACCCCCTCTTTATTCAAATAAGCCGCTACTAAAATCGTCGATAACAACTCCCCCGCGCAAACGATCTGATCATAAATGAAATTATAGGCGGCTTTCGGCGGAAGCAACAAACGCGACTCCACCTGATCGAACACCTCACGTAAATCCTCATAAACCTGCTGAGAAGTATCCGCCCCGAACAAAGCCTCACAAGTAGCTAAATGCGATGCCTTTACCACATCAAAAGCTGCTTGCGCCTCACCGTTTTCTTTACAATAGGCAGCGATCACTCGCTCCATCGCATTGGTCGTTTTGCCCATCGCGGAAACAACTACAACCAACTGCTCCGGTCCGTGATCTGCTATTATTCGCGCCACATTCTTGATCGCCTCCGCATCTTTAACCGACGCCCCTCCAAACTTATATACTTCCATTTCTTTTTTCTTTAGCTCGCAAATGTATGCCCTCCCCTCTTAGATCGCAACAAGCTGCCCCAAATCATATACCATAACATCTTTCCCCGCTCTATCCGATTTACACCTATCTTCGCGTTCGGTTGAATTTTTCGGGCGCATCCACGCAATAAAAGCCTGCGCAAGCAAATAATAAAGTAAGTCGGCATACAGCACGATTCTTATGTCTTGCGTCTTATGTCTTACGTCTAAAAGGCGCAGCCTTTAACTGCGTGGTCGGGCTATCCGTTAAAATTCCCCGCCTGCCTGCTGCTGTTTGGCAGGGCTAAAAATGGCTACCTCTGGG
>JAHDGT010000310.1 GCA_020631675.1 Bacteroidota bacterium | reverse complement strand
AAGGTCGCTTTCGTACGCCGCCAAACAGGGCGCATTCAGTGGCTTCATTACCACTGCTATCCCTTGCGTTTGAAGTATTTTTTTAAACTGTAAATGGTCATGCCTGCTCCTTTTCTAATCTATTTCGCTAATTTTGACTTTTCGTATCTACTTAATGTTATGGTACAGAATTGGTTTGATATTTGATTATCATTGAACAGATCACTACACTATGCGAAATGGGATAAATATTAGTCCAGATCAATCAAATGCGTATAGGGTAAGGGACGTTAAAAAGGAGACGGGTCGAGTAAATAAACTAAGAAACTATAGGATCTTAGACAGCGGGCGTGAAGGTGATTTTGACAGTATCACTAAGCTAGCAGCGCACATCTGCCAAGCTCCTATTTCTCTGATCACATTAGTCGATTTACACCGCCAGTGGTTTAAATCTACTCATGGGGTAGATTTGCAAGAAACCCCAAGAGCCATTTCCTTTTGTACCCACACCATCGCTGAAGATCAAGACTTCATGGTTATTGATGACCTCACAAAAGATAAACGCTTCACCGCTAATCCTTTTGTAGAAGGTGCGCCTCATGTGAAATTCTATGCAGGGGTCAGCATGGTATCTCCATCAGGTGAACGTCTGGGAACGGTATGTGTTTTAGATGATAAAGTAAGGCACCTAAGGGCAGAGCAGTTAGATGCACTGAAGCTATTAGCAAAGCATGCCATGAGCATGATAGAACTGAAAAGAAATCAATCCAGATTAGCGTATCAACAAGAAGAAACACAATCCTTAAATAAAGATTTAGAGCAATTCGCCTATGCGATCGCACACGACATCAAATCCCCACTACGGAACATCAATTCTTTTGCTACGCTATTGAATAGAAAGCTTGGCGCGGATTTGGGAGAACAAGAACAAGCTTACTTGAGTTACATCAGCAGTTCAGCGAAAGAACTGGCGGCCTATACCCAAAACCTATTATCATTTACCCGATCAGCACAATTAGATACAGATAATAGCGAAACAATCAATCCGAGTTTTTTACTCCGCAGTATCAATAAACTGATCAATGCGGATATGAAAGTCGACCTGATTTTTCCTACTGACTTACCCGATATTTTTACCGCTGTAGGAGGAGTACAACAGATTCTCCAAAATCTGATTTCCAATGGCATTCGCTATCGTAACAAAACCCGTTTAGACCCATATGTCAAGGTGGAGATGAATGTAGAAGATGCTCATTACCGCTTCCGTGTATCTGATAATGGAATGGGCATATCGCAAGAACGAATGAAAGATATCTTTGCCCTTTTCAACAAAGATGACAATCAATCAGAAAGCTCTGGGATCGGTCTGAATGTGGTGAAGCGACTCGTAGATAAAATGAATGGTCAGCTCAGTGTTACAACTAGAGAAAATGATGGTACCTCCATAGAATTCACCATTGAGAAGATATTGAAATAAGTACGCTGTAAACACACGCTAACATCAATCCACAAACCTCATAGTCCCAAAGGGACGATATACCAAAGCGATGGATATAAATCCATCGGCAATAGGAAAATGATGGAAGAGTAAAAACAAAAAAGGCGATGTGGAAACCCACATCGCCTTTTTCATAGAAACAATTGAAGCACTTACATAAAGTGCTTCAATTGTTTGAAGTTTACACTTATCGCTTCACAAACTTAGTACGAACAGCCGCACTACCATCTGTCAAAGTGATCATGTACATACCAGAAGCCAAGTCAGCCACATTGAAAGTTAAAGTGTTCAAGCCTTCAGCAGCAACCGCGTTCTGTGTCGTGATCATACGACCCGCTACATCGTAAATGCTCGCCTGAACATTCGCGACACCAGCAAATTCGTAAGTCAAAGTCAAGTTGTTATCAGCAGGTACCGGAGCAACATTTTGGATCGAGAAACGACCTTCATTGTACGCCTCTTCAATACCAACACCCAATTGACCACCAGAAATAGAAACAGCAGAAGAAGATACTAATGCACCACAAATAGCTTCACTTTCAATTAAAGCCAATGCTTCAGCACCAGTAGTCAAACCTGCTAAGTCATCAATTGTACCTTGGAAAGATAAACCGTGGAAAACGTACTCACCGTCAGCAACAGCAGAAATGTCAAACAAACCAGTTTCGTTAACATCAACAATAGTGAAGTCAGCATCATTTTCAGTTAAGATGTAAACATAGCTGTAACCATCACCATCAAAATAGTCAGAACCGAATACCGCAGCATTACTACCCGTTTGAGCAGGTGCAGTCAAACTACCCGCATCAGCCGGACAAGTACAAGAGTTGATGAAGAAATCATCGATCCAGATGTTAGTAGGAGAGTCACCCGCTACCTGATCCAAGCGGATCTCAACCGCGTGCGTACCACCATCAGCGAACTGGCTTGCATCGAAAGTGAAGTTAGAGAACTCCAACTCACCACAAAGCTCACTTGCACCATCTAAAGAGAACATTTCTACACCATCAATAGAAACAGTGAATAAATCCTCTTCAGCAGCACAAGCACCAACAACGATGTTGAAGGTACCCTCAGCAGAACCACTATCAGGGAAAGTGATGTCTTGAGAGATCGCAGTTACCTGAGGACCAGTATAGCCACCCATCCATGCGCTATAAGCACCGCCAGAGTAAACACCAGAAGAGTTGTCAACGATAGGGAAGTCAGGCTGATCAGGATCTTCGAACTCTGTCCATGCAGAAGCAGGACCATTTTCAAAGCCAGGCTCAGAAACGATATTACATGCAGGCGCACAGTTCACAGAGTAGATACCATTAGAATCACACTCAGGATCACCCGTAGAAACCGTGATCGTAACCTCTGTACCACTTGGGTAAGGACCGAAGTCAGCCGTACCAATACTGGTCAAAGTCTGAACATCCGTACCATCATCAATATCCATAGATGTTAAAGCACCGAAGAAAGAAACATTCACTTGAATGAAGAACTCATCATCCGCACAGTCAGTAGTAGTGACATCAACAACAGCGCAGTCACCCGCACATAAAGGATCACCATCTACTAAGAAAGTAACAGCGATAGAGTTACTCGTGAAAGTACAATCAGGATCCAACTCCATTAAGTTGAAGTTAGTAGGGTCAGATTCGTCAGCCGTCGCGTTACCGAAGGCAATAGCCGTATAGTAATAAGTACCAGCAGGAACCGCACCATCATTCGCGAAAGACAATGGTGTATCGCCAGCAGGAGCAGTACCCTGAACACCGAAGCTACCGAAGTAAGATTCTTCTGTATTCGGAGAAACAGAACCACCCAAGTCATCAGAACTCAATACCCAAACGAAACCGAAAGCACCATCCTCAGAAGTTGGAGCCAATGCGTCCTCTACATAGATCTCGGTCGACTCACCGAAACAAACGATATCAGAAACCGCACTCACATCACCCGCAGAAGCGTCAGCACATTCAACAGGATCGCCACAAGGAATAGAAGTGAATGTCCATAAGAAAGAATCACCCACTACAAAACACTCAGGGTCAAATTCCCAATCACCGAAAGCAGCCGTACCACCAGAAGGATCCGTAGCATTACCAAATACAACAGGCGTTACATAGTAATCACCAGCAGGTAACTGAGAACCATCATTGATGAAGTTCAAAGGCGTAGTAGGCGCGCCAACAGTAGGAGCGAAGTTACCGAAGTAAGTAGCCACGCTGAATGGGTCCGCAGAACCAGAAACATCCTCACCTGTAACAAGCCAAGCGAAACCGTAAAGATCGCCAACCGTAGGAACGATAGCACCAGAAATGGTCAAATCAGTCGTATCTCCTAAACAGAATTCAGTACTACCAGCAGCAACACCAGCAGTAGCATCAGCACAAGAACAAACCTCGTCAGACAATTCGATCTCGATAGAGTTACTGATGAAAGTACAATCAGGGTCAAATGTCCAAACCGTCAAGTCACCTTCCGTGTCACCAGCCATGTCCGCATTACCGAAAGAAACAGCCGTGAAGTAGAACGTATTACCAGATGCTAAAGCCGCATCATCATTGAACAAAGAAGTAGAAACACCATCTTCAGGTGCATTATTCGTGATACCGAAGCTACCTAAGTAGTAGTCTTCCGTATTAAAGCTCGTATTACCAGCAACATCTTCAGTAGTAACGATCCATGTGAAACCAGAGTCGCCATCAGTTGGAGCCAAAGCACCTTCTACAGCAAAACTCGCTAAACCGTTAAAACAAACAGAAGCAGGACCAGTGATCACAGCCGTACCCGCGGTAGCAGCTTCACAAGTGATCTCTTCAACAACCGGGCAAGGACCACCATCTGTATTGTTCCAGATCTGTACCGTACCGTTCTCAATGTCATTGTTCTCACAATCAGGAGTACCCACCGCAATGGTGTAGTCTCCAGCTTCGTCCGCTTCAAAAGAAACAGATGCGCCCATACCACAGCCACTGTCCACACCATCATCATAACCCATAAGGTCACCAGAAGGATTGTATACTGCGATACCTAAATCCCAAGCCGTAGCATTACAGCTTTCAACAACATAAGTGTCACCAGCAACAACGCCAGTAACCACATAAGCCTCATTACTCCAGATGTTGTACTGTGTCACAGAGGAAACAGAACAGTCCGAAGCTGTAGGAGCAGGGTCCAAGAACTCATAAGTCCCCTGAACACCAGATGGGTCACACTGTGCCCATGCTTGAACAGATAGCGTAAAGCAAGCTACCATCAAGCAAAATAGTTTTGTAAAATGCTTCATAGGAAAAATTATATAAATGAAAGGTTCAAAATCAATTATATGGTTAAAACCGCACAAAGATAGTGATTTAAAGCATTCGCACTTAGGCAAGCTTTAGTAAATGACACTACTATGCGCGACACCCGAAAGGTGTGCGTATGTGCAAGATTGTTAATGGTATTTTCGACTGTTGGTTGAATGTTCGCAAAAGCAAAACAGCCGGACAACGCAAATGTTTCAGCGTTTTTTGGAGGAGATTTGAAAAGGGAATATTAAATTCCTTTTCCGCCCACAAGATAAACTTAAATCCTATATTATGCGTGCTGCTTGCTACATTTGTGCCGCCTTAAAAGCATAATAGGTATTCATCCGTCATCTAAACGGCAATTCCAAGCTACAATGCCAGCTCTAGCGTTCAATAATATTCAAACCCCCGTACTACACGAACTGCTCGTGTTCCTAGAAGGCTATGGCATAGGCTTATTGCTGATCGTCTTGATCGGACCCGTACTCTTCACTCTTCTACAGATCAGTGTCACCTACGGCTTTAAAGCCGGCTTCCTCACCGCCTTCGGCATCTTCATTAGTGATATTATCGCTGTGATTTTATGCGCCTTCGGTGCGGCCACCTTCCTTCGATCCCCCGATAGCCAATTCTGGATCGGCTTGCTCGCCATGTTCATACTCATGGGCTTCGGCTTATCCTACATCATTAAGCCCAAACTGCCCAAAGGCGAAGCAGCCTTAGCTACCAATAATGCCGAAAAAATAGGCTTCTTCGCCAAAGGCTTCCTGGTCAACTTTGTTAATCCTTTAGTTTTCGGCGTCTGGATCGCCCTGATCGGAAACGCATCCGCCAGACATGGCTTCAACAGCGATCTGGTCTTCTACTTCAGCGGCACGCTATTAGGTGTACTCACCACAGACACCCTCAAAGCCTACTTCGCCGATCGCATCCGCCCCTTGCTCAAAGCCGAAAAACTACTATTACTCTACCGCATCATTGGTGTGGGTATGCTCCTCTTCAGCCTGCGCCTGCTTTATGGCTTGTTTTACGGCTTCTGAAACAATTTCCCCTCTTTTGCTTCACTTCACCACAAAACGCTCAACCGCATGGCCAGTCGCTTTTACC